>CACZAZ010000021.1:0-27414 GCA_902779285.1 uncultured Ruminococcus sp. | reverse complement strand
CTTGTTTTGGTACACCATCAGGGGTTCGAACGACGTGGGGAGGAGTCAGAATGCTTGAAAATGCAGAGGCAAATCGTCTGTCAGCGCGATGCCGTTCACTTCCAAAGCGAGCCGGAAGAGAGGATGATCGAAGAAATTCGGATCGTTGGAGATCGAGCAGAGCATTTCGCCGTTTTTGCCGTAAAACTCGATCTTGACGAGGGCGAGGAATCTCTTCTTCCGAACAGCCCGCTTTACGAGGGAAAGCTCCGAGATGCGGATCCTGGTTTTCCCGAGGGGAGTTGATTTGCAAAACACGCCGTCTTCGAGTGAAAAACTTGTGTGCAACCACAGAATGATCCCGATAAAGGGGAGGGCGAACAGGAGCAAGCCGAGAAATCCGTAATAAAAGACGTCGAGAGGGATCAAGCGGTGTAAATAGAAATACAAAAATTCCAGAAAGAAAGCGAGCCCGCCGCTTGCCATAACGGCGCAACAAATCAACCCATACCGCGGAAGCCGGATCTTGAAACGGGTCGGATCGAAATCAATCCGGGTACGCGTTGACGTAAACGCGAGAAGCGCGATCGCCATAATGAAAGGCACGGAGGGGAAAACCGTCAGGACGAGATAGTGGTTTCTGACGTAATAGTCGGTCACGTCAAACAGCACCGTGCTCTCGGTTTCCAGTTTGAACAGAATGGTATATTGCGTTCCGCCTTTTGCGTTGCGCGTGACGGTGAAGGTATCGCCTGCGCTGATCCCATCGAGCGCCTCCGGCTCCACGCCGTTGGAGTAGTAGACGGCGTAGGTGACGGCGTCGTCTGCAAACGTGAAAAAGGCGCCGTTGTCTTCGATTCTGACCGATTCGACGGTTTTGGTTTCGGTGACCGAGGTCAGCGGCTTTGAAAAGAACAGAAACAGAGCGATCCCCGCCGAGATTAGCAGGAATGCAAGCAACAGCATCCATTTGTTTCGGTACAGATACGCTTTCATTTTTCTCCTCTTTTCATCGGAGACCGATACGGTCCCGTTTTTGAACCCGCAAAACGGCGTCGCAACGCCGCTTTGCTTTTATTATTTCCATAATAAAGTTCTTTGCCAAGCTTTCCTTACCACGCCCGCGCGGGGGATGCGGTCGTGCCCCGAAAGAAAGCGCGAAATCGTCTCCCGCTCGTCCTCCCGTTACTCCCCGTCTTTCCCCTCCAGCAGCGCGAGGTTGCGGAGCAGGGTCTTTCTGCCCCGCCAGGCGTAGGCGCGGGATTTGAAATCGCTGTCGGGCATATTCGCGACGAGGTCGTAGGTGAGGCGCGGGGTGCGGTCGGATTTGAAAAAGTCGATCGGGGTCAGGGCGTCGCCGGATTTGATCGCCCGCTTGACGTGCGGACAGGAGACCTGACACAGATCGCAGCCCCAAGCCGAGCCGTGCGAGAGGATCAACTCTTTTTCCTCCGGGGTGAGTTCGCCCTTCTTCTGCGTGACGGCGGAGAGGCAGAGCGAGCCGTTGCCCGATAAGATCCCGGTCGGACAGGCGCGAACGCAACCGCCGCAGTTCTCGCAATACGCGACCTCGACGGGCTCGCGGCAGCCGGGGAAATCTTCGGGCGGGACGTCGGTCACAAGATCCCCGATAAAGACGAGCGAGGCGTAAACGGGATGGATCAAAAGACCGTTCCGCCCGATCACGCCAAGCCCCGCCTTCGCCGCCGCGTCGGTCTCGTTTATCGGGGAATGGTCGCCGTAACTGCGAAAACCCCCGTCCGGGAACACGGTTTGCAGGTACCCGATCAGTTTTTCCCCAAAGGATCTAAAGAACAGGTGATAGTCCCGCGACGCCGCGTAGAGCGAGAGATTTTCGGTCGGTCCCGCGTAGTAGGGGACCAGATACAGAAGGACGGTCCTCGGGACGAAGCCCGGTTCCCGGTCGAGTAAGCGCTGCAGGGTGACGCGGCAAGCCGAAAAGGGGATCGCGGCGTACTGCGTGATCCCCTCTGACCGAAACACGGCGTCGAGCGAAGCGTAGTTCACGGCGATCCCCCCTTTTCGGTTGCGTGAAATCAATAGTAGAAGTCGAACGAGAAGCCGTAGATCTCGACCGTGTCGCCGTCGCGGACGCCCGCCTCGCGGAGCATATCGATCACGCCGTTCTTTTCCAGTACCTGCTGGAAACGGTTGAGTTGGTCGTAGTCGTTCAGATTGAGTTGGTCCATAAAGTTCGAGAGCCACTTTCCCTCGACGAAGTAGATCCCGTTCTCACGCCGGACGAAGGTTTGTTTCTCGTCGGCGGATTCGAGCGCCTTTTTCGCCGCCTCGGTCTCGGGGGTGATCTCGGGCTCGTATTCCTTGACGGGCGGCAGTTTTTCGAGTTCCGCCGCCGCCAGACGGATCAGTTCGGGGAGCCCCTCGCCCGTCGCGGCGGACACCCGGATCACGGGACGGCGGAGTTCTTCGGCTTTCTTCTTCACGCGCTCCCAGTTTTCGTCGCCCTCGACGGCGTCGGCTTTGTTTGCGACGATGATCTGCGGATGGGTCGCGAGTTCCGGCGAATAGCGGGAAAGTTCGCGGTCGATCACGCCGATATCCTCGACCGGATCGCGCCCCTCGCAGCCCGAGAGGTCGATCACGTGCAGAAGCAGACGGCAGCGGTCGGTGTGTCGGAGAAAATCGTGCCCCAGCCCGAGCCCCTCCGACGCCCCCTCGATCAGCCCGGGGATGTCGGCGCAGACGAATCCGCGCCCCTCTCCGATCTCGACCACGCCGAGGTTGGGGGAGAGGGTGGTAAAGTGGTAGTCCGCGATCTTGGGTCTCGCCTTCGAGATCCGCGAGAGCAGCGAAGATTTTCCGACGTTCGGAAATCCGATCAGCCCCACGTCCGCGATCATTTTCAGTTCCAGAAGGATATTCTTTTCCTCGCCCTTGGTCCCGCTCTTGGCGAAGCGGGGGATCTGCCGGGTCGGGGTGGCGAAGTGCCGGTTGCCCCAGCCGCCGCGCCCGCCCTTCGCCGCGATAAACTCGCGGTCGCGCGACATATCGAAGAGGATCTTGCCCGACGCGGGATCGCGGAGCAGGGTCCCCGGCGGCACGAGGATCACGACGTCCTGCCCGTTCTTGCCGTGCATTTTGTCGCCCTTGCCGTCCTCACCGCGCCCCGCCGCGAACTTGCGGTGATAGCGGAAGGCGAGCAGGGTGTTCGCCCCCTCGTCCACGCGAAAGACGATATTGCCGCCCCGCCCGCCGTCGCCCCCGTCGGGACCGCCCGCGGGCACGTATTTTTCACGGTGGAAGGTGACGGCGCCGTTGCCGCCGTCGCCCGCCTTGACCGAGATCTCGATCCGATCGATAAACATAGTGGTCCCTCCGTCAGATATCGCCCACGTTCTGTTCGCCCTTCTCCCGGATCATCAGCCGGATCGGCGTGCCGGAAAAAGTGAAGGTCTCGCGCAGACAGTTTTCAAGATAGCGCTGATAGGAAAAATGGAAGAGTTCCGAACTGTTGCAGAAGACGACGAAGGTCGGCGGCGCCGAGCGCACCTGGGTCATATAGTAGATGCGGAGCCGCTTTCCCTTGTCCGACGGGGGCTGGTGGCGCGCCATCGCGTCCGCGAGCAGGTCGTTCAGCATCCCGGTCGGCACGCGGAAGTTCGCCGCGGCGTACACGTCTCCTATCATCTTATAGAGGTTGTTCGTCCTCTGCCCGGTCTTTGCCGACACGAAAACGATCGGCGCGTAGGGCATATAGGCTAGGGCGATCCGGATCTTTTCGGTGAAGCGCTTGACCGAATCGTTGTCCTTTTCGATCGCGTCCCACTTGTTGACCACGATGATCGTGCCCTTGCCCGCCTCGTGAGCGATCCCGGCGATCTTCTCGTCCTGCTCGGTGATCCCCTTTTCGGCGTCGATCATGAGAAGGCAGACGTCGGCGCGCTCGACGGCGGTCTTCGCCCGGAGGACCGAGTAATACTCCACGCTGTCCTCGATCGCGCTCTGCCGCCGGATCCCCGCGGTGTCGATAAAATTGAATTTGCCCTCTTCGTTTTCGATCAGGGTGTCGATCGCGTCCCTCGTCGTGCCCGGGATATCCGAGACGATCGAGCGTTCCGCGCCCGCCAGCCGGTTGACGATCGAGGATTTGCCCGCGTTGGGCTTTCCGATCACGGCGACCGAGATCACGCCCTCCTCGACGCCGACGTCCTCTTCTTCGGGGAAGTAGGCGAACACCCGGTCGAGCAGATCCCCGCTCCCCGAGCCGTGCAGCGACGAGAGGGCGATCGGGTCCTCGTCGAAGCCCAATTCGTAAAATTCGTAGAACTCGGGCGCGACGTCGCCGATCCGATCGGACTTGTTCACGCCGATCACGACGGGCTTCCGGCTCTTTTTCAGCATCACGGCGATCTCGCGGTCGTCCGCGAGCAGCCCCGAGCGGATATCGCAGAGAAAGATGATGACGTCGGCGGACTCGATCGCGATCTCCGCCTGCAAGCGCATCTGCGAGAGGATCACGTCGTCGGTCTTGGGCTCGATGCCGCCCGTGTCGATCAGGATAAAGCGGCGGCCTCTCCACTCGGCTTCGCCGTAGATCCGGTCGCGGGTCACGCCCGGGGTATCTTCGACGATCGAGCGGCGTTCGCCGATCAGTTTATTGAACAGGGTGCTTTTCCCCACGTTCGGGCGACCCACGATCGCCACAACAGGTTTGCTCATACCGTATCCTTTCCGCAAGACGCGTTTCATACCTATACAGTTTATCATTATACCATAATCCCGCCGTTTTGACAAGCGGGGAAGACGAAAAAAAGCCCAGTCCCGCGCCCGCGCGAAAAAAACCGTCGAAAAGAGATCCCGAACCCCCGCTTTGACCTTGACAGAACGGGCGCTTTGCGGTACAATGGAATAGGAAAGATCGATCCACCGCCGCGCGGCGGAATACGACTGAAGGAGCCATTATGAACCAATCCGAAAAGAAGACCCTTGCCGAAACGGCGAATCGGGTCCGGATCGGGATCCTCGACGGCGTGTTTAACGCCGGGTGCGGGCATCCCGGCGGATCGCTCTCGATCGCGGAACTCTTGACCTATCTCTATTTCAAGGAGATGAAGATCGACCCCGCGGACCCGAAAGCGGCGGACCGCGACCGCTTCGTCCTCTCGAAGGGGCATACCGCCCCCGCCCTCTACGCGACCCTCGCGGAGCGCGGCTTCTTCCCGGTCGAGGAACTCAAAACCCTGCGTAAGATCGACAGCCGCCTGCAGGGGCATCCCGATATGAAGGGGATCCCCGGCGTGGATATGTCGACCGGCTCCCTGGGGCTGGGCATTTCCGCCGCGTGCGGGATGGCGCTCGCAGGGAAAACGGCGGGGAAGGACTACCGCGTCTACACCATCTTGGGCGACGGCGAGAGCGAAGAAGGACAGGTCTGGGAAGCCGCGATGTTCGCCGCCCACTACAAACTCGACAACCTCGTCGCGATCGTCGACTGGAACGGCCTGCAGATCGACGGCACGATCGAGAAAGTGATGAACCCGACCCCCCACAATCTGAAGTTCGCCGCCTTCGGTTGGAACGTGATCTCGATCGACGCCCACGACTTCGACCAGATCGAGGCGGCGTTCGCCGCGGCGCGCGCGGTCAAGGGAAAACCCACCGCCGTCATCGCCAAGTCGATCAAGGGCAAGGGCGTTTCGTATATGGAGAACGCCGTAGAGTGGCACGGCGCCGCGCCGAAAGAGGATCTGTACCGGGTCGGGCTCGCCGATCTCGGTCTTTCCCCCGAGGAGATCGAAGGGAGGTTCAAAAAGAATGGCTGACAAGATCGCAACCCGTGAAGCGTACGGAAAAGCGCTGGTGGCTCTCGCGGACAAGTACCCCTTCGTGGTGCTGGACGCCGACCTGTCGCAGGCGACCAAGACCTGCCTGTTCGCAAAGGAACATCCCGACCGCTTCTTTGACTGCGGGATCGCGGAGGGCAATATGATGAGCGTTGCCGCCGGGATCGCCTCGACCGGAACGATCCCCTTCGTTTCGTCGTTCGCCATGTTCGCCGCCGGCCGCGCCTTCGAGCAGGTTCGCAATTCGGTCGCCTATCCCCATTTGAACGTCAAGATCGGCGCGACCCACGCCGGGATCACGGTCGGAGAGGACGGCGCGACCCACCAATGCTGCGAGGATTTCGCCCTGATGCGCGTGATCCCCGGAATGACGGTGATCTGCCCTGCCGACGGACCCGAGACCTATCTCGCCGTCGAAGCGGCGCTCAAATGGGAGGGTCCGGTCTACCTCCGTTTCGGTCGGTACGCCGTTCCGGACGTGACCGCGGGGGACAACGTCGCCCCGTTCGAGATCGGCAAGGGACGGCTCCTCCGGGAAGGCAAGGACGTTACGCTCGTCGCCGTCGGCTATATGGTGCATCTCGCGCTCGAAGCGGCGGAGACGCTTGCCGCCGAGGGGATCGAAGCCGAAGTGATCGATATGCACACCCTGAAGCCCCTCGACACGGAACTTCTGCTCGCGTCGGCAGCGAAAACCGGCGCCGTCGTCACCGCCGAAGAACACAATATCATCGGGGGGCTGGGCTCCGCCGTCTGCGAGGCGCTTGCGGAGAATCGTCCCGTCCCGGTCGAACGCGTCGGCGTGAAGGATACCTTCGGTCGGAGCGGCAAGGTCCCGCAGCTGCTCGAATACTACGGGCTGACCTCCGCCGAGATCGTGACGCGCGCCAAAGCCGCGATCGCAAGGAAAAAATAAAAAACGAAACCAAACCCCCGCGCGATTCGCGCGGGGGTTTTTGTGTATTTGAGGATCATTTGATCCCGTATATTTTTTCACCATTCGACGGTGCATTCGTCCTCCAAGTCCCCGGCGAAGATCGAGTAGCCGTCGACGAACCAGACGTTTTCGTCGCCCGCGGCGACCGCGTCGCGCCAGACGCTCTCGATATAGTCGCGACGGATCTTCCGGTGCCAGCCGTGCGTGCCGGGGGCGGTCATAAACACGAAGGGAAGGGAGGGGTTTTTCTCCCGGACGGCGCGATACAGGGGCGGAAGGGTGGCTTGCAGATGCTCGAGCGAGGGGGCGTTGTGGTCGTAGTCCGAGACGAAACACGACATATCGAGCCCCGCCATATACTCGACGAGTTCGGGCTCTCCCTTCGCGGCGCCGGCGAAGCCGAGGTTGACGAAATCGAGATTCAGGTACTTGGAGAGGATCGCCTGGTAGGTAAGACCCGGGCGCGAGGCGCAGGCGCCCTCGGTGATGCTGCTCCCGTAGAACACGGCGGGCAGGCGGTTCCGATAGGGGAGCCCGTCCGAGAGGGAGGAGCCCTTTTTCAGCCCGATCCGGAGGTTTTTCACCGTACCGTAGGGCGGGAAGTTCAGCGTGAAACTACGCGCCTTACCCTCACCGACCTCGACGATCCCGGCAAATCCGAACTCTCCGACGCGGTCGGAGGGGGGCATAAAGGGTTTGACGAAGACCGCCTCGCCGTTCTCACGGTTCCGGTAGAGGTCGAAACCCTGCGCGCCCGAGAGCGGCATGTGCGGCATCACGCCGATCTTGTAATGCGTCTCGCAGAGCAGGGCGATATACGGGGAGTCGGTCGTGAAGCGGATCCGCCCCCCGGCGGGGCGCAGATTGAGGTCCTTGACCTTGCCGCCCACGCGTTCGCCCACGTCGAACGGGAAGCGGTGGAAGGGGGAGGACGGGTCGGTCGGGTCGCACAGACCGTAGATCGAGACGGGCGCGGTCCTGACGTCGTGCCAAACGAGATCCTCCCGCTGCACGTCGTCGGGGATCTTGAAATTGCTGTCGATTTCGGTAACGTTCATATCCGGATCCTTTCGGGATTTTGGCTCGGATAAAGTGTAGCACAAGACGGCGGCGTTGTCAAGAAAAACGCCCCCGAAAACGGGAGGCGTTTCGTTTTACGAGAAGAAGCGGTGACGGCCGACGGTAAAGAGGTACGGGCGGTTGTTCTCGATCCAGTAGGAGGTCGCCTTCGACGGCTCGTAGAAAAAGAGCGCCGACGTCGAGACCGAGAAGCCCTCGAGACAAATCTTCGCCGCGACGGTCGAGATCCAGTAGGGGGCGGCGTAGACCGTGCCGTTTGCGACGGGGGTGAACTGCACGCCGTCCTTGCGGTCGAAGATCACGCCCCATATCGTATTCGGAAAGGCGGTCGAACGCACCCGGTTCAGGATCACGTTCCCGACGGCGATCTGTCCCGCGAGCGGCTCCCCGCGGCTCTCCGCCGAGATGATGCGCGAGAGCCAATAGAGCGCGTCGGGGTCGTAGACCGCGTCGCCCGATCGCGGAGGCGTGAAACTCCCCGACAGCGCGACCGTCGCCGTCGCAGGGGAGAGCGTCATCTGCAAGCCCGTCAGCCGTTTCGCGGTTTCAAGCGGGACGTAGAGATCGCCGTCGGACAGGATCGCTACGGGATGCGGATCGTAGAACACCCGTCCGTTCACGGTCAGGTAGGTCGCGCCGTTCCAGCCCGAGACCGAGAGACCCGGGGCGTCGAGCGTCCAGCCGTCCGCGGTATTCTTCACCGCGCAGTCGGAAAAGAGGTCGCAGAGTTCGGACACGGGCAGATACGCCGTCCCGCCGATCAGCCGTCCCGTCAGGGCGAGCCGCATCCTGCCGTAACGGACGGTCAGCGATTTGTGAGCGGAGAGCGAACGGTCGGGAACGGCGTAGGCGGGGAGCGTTTTCTCCCCCGCGGCGAGGGCGGGCAGAGCGGGGAGGGCAAGACAGAAAAGAGACAGAAGAAGCGCAAAGACGCGAGTGACGTGGGAGCGCGGGGTCATACTATGTATTCCTTTCCCGGGGGCGCCGGTCTTTCCCGTATCGTTTTTTTCTTTCCGGCAGTTCCATTATACCCCGAAAACGCCGCCCGAGGCAAGGAACAATAATCGGAAAGAATGGAAGGAAAAACCGCCGCCCGCAAAGGAAAAATGAAAACCGCCCCCCGGTAACGGGAGGCGGCGTATTCGTTTGGAGTTCAGATCGTGCGCAGGGCGCTCGGCAGGTCGGCGTAGAGGTAGAGCGAGCCGCAGATCAGGATCATTTTGCCCGTTTCTCTCGCCCGCTCGATCGCCTCCGTCAGCGTGTCGCAGGCGTCGCCTTCGATCCCGAGTTCCGCGGCTTTGGCGGCAAGGTCGGCGGCGGGGAGGGCGCGGGGGTTGTTTTGTACCGTCGTAAAAAGGAAACTCCGTCCGGGCTCCGCGAGCAGTCTGAGCGACGGGGCGATCTCCTTATCCTTCATACAGGCGAAGATCACGGTCATCTCACGCCCCGGGAAATAGCGGTCGAGCGAGGCGTTCAGGGCGGTGATGCCGTTCGGGTTATGCCCGCCGTCGTAGAGGATCACGGGGTCGGACGAGAGCAGTTCCAGCCGTCCCGGATGACGGGCGGAGGAGATCCCGAGCGCGATCCGGTCGGGGTCGATCCCCATTCGCAGGGCGGTCTCGCAGGCGACACAGGCGTTCTCGATCTGGTGCGTCCCGCCGAGCGAGGGCGAAAGGTCGATCCCGCGGTAGGTGAAGCGTTCGCAGATCCCGAAGAAATCTCCCGGCGCGGGCGGCTCGACGAAGACCGGGGTCACGCCGACCTCCTCCGCGCGCTTACGGATCACCCGTTCGGCGGCGGGATCCTGGGGCGCCGAGATCACGCAGCCCGTCTCGCACGCGGCTTTGACGATCTTGCTTTTGGTTTCCGCGATCTTTTCGATCGTGTCCCCGAGGTATTCGGTATGGTCAAGGTCGATCTTGGTGAGGATCGCCGCGACGTTGCCCGGGATCACGTTGGTCGCGTCGAACTCGCCCCCGAGCCCGGTCTCCAGTACGACGTAGTCGACCGCCTTTTCTTTGAAATAAATGAAAGCGACCGCCGTCCAGACCTCGAACTGCGTCGGGACGTCGTGAAGCGCGGCTTCGGTCTGTTTCGCCGCGTCTTCGACCAAAGAGAGCAGACGGTCGAGATCCGCGTCCCCGACGGGGTCGCCGTCGACCGAGATCCGTTCGTTCACGCGGACGAGATTCGGGGAGGTGTAGAGCCCGACCGAAAAGCCCGCCGCCCCGAGGATCGACGAGAGGTAGACCGCGACCGACCCTTTTCCGTTGGTGCCGGCGATATGCAGGCAGCGCAGTTCTTTTTCGGGGTTGCCGAGCCGCGCGAGCAGGTCGGATTCACGCTCCAGCCCCAGCCGCGAGACGGTCTGAAAACTGTTGGCGTAGGATTTGAAATCTCCGCTTGACCGGCGGGCGCCCCCTCTCGAACCGGGAAGGTCGGCTTCCGGGACGCTCTCGTCCCCGTCGTTTGACCGGCGGGCGCCCCCTCTCCGTCCGAGGGCGCGGGAGAGAGCCGGCAGCCCGAAGCGGCAGACGAGGAAGAGCGAGACGACCCGGATCGGGTAGTTCACCAGGGCGTTGATCGTCCTCGTGTAGAGGGCGGCGGCGTAGGACGGCGCGTAGCCCATCATTTTGAAGACCGCCGACATCAAGAACACGTCGACTCCCGCGCCGAGAACGAACAGCGTGACGAGGATCAGCGGGATCGGGGGACGGCGGCGGTAGAGGAACAGACCGAGGACCAGCCCCGCCGCCATTTTGCAGAGCAGGATCCACGGATTCATCCCGGTCGTGATGAGCGACCCGATCAGGTCCGCGAGCCCGTAGCAGACGGTGGAGTACAGGGGACCCGCGAGGATCCCGACCAGCGCGATCGGAAGAAAGCCGATCTCGACCCGGAACATGGTGTTCGCGGGGCTGTAGCCGAGGTAGCGGCACAGAACGATCGAGAGCGCCGTCATCACGGCGGTCAGGGTGAGTTTTTCGAGCGGGGTCAGGGCGGGGACGGAAGCGCGTTTCTGCATAAAAAAAACCTCCTTCGCAAAATCATCTCGTTCTGCGCGGAGGATCAACCCGGGCGCCGAACAGCGGGATGCGGGCGGTCCACTGTGACGGCGTTTCACCGTTCTTCGTCCGCCCGGCAACTCCCCGTCCCGGCGGCACTCGACACGAACCGACCTACTCTGTCTGCGTTTTTTGTATATTGTAGCACGCGGAGCCGGTTTTTGCAAGAGGAAAACTTATATTTTTGCAAAAAAAGAAAAAAGCGAAAACCGCGCCATCCCCCCGAGAAATCGGGAAAAACGCGGGCGCGGATAAGGTCGATCTGCGTCGCGGGACGCCCGAATGTGCGCGCGGGAGATTGACAAAGGGGGAAAGCGGTGATATAATAAGTTTGACCGACTATGGTTTTTCAGCGTTCCCGCGAGCGCCGATCCGTGCGGGTGCGGACGGCGAAATAACGGAAAAAACCCGAAAAAACTGCGAAACGAAACGGAGAAATTGTCTTGAACACGACGAACAATCAGAACAGCGAGGAGAAAGCGATCACGCTTGCCGACCTTTGGCGGGTGTTTCTGACGGCGCTCCCCCTGATGATCATCGCCGCGATCCTGATCGTCGGGATCGGCTACGCGTACAGAAAACTGACCTATCATCCGAAGTACACCTCCGAGGGCTCGTTTCTCGTCATGCGCGACAAAACGCAGACGGGTGAGAATACCAGCACCGGCAGCGAAGTGCAGCTCGCGCTCCTGATGATGCAGACCTGTTACGACGTCGTGACCAGTTACGACGTGCGGGAGAAGACCACCACCCGTCTGAACGACGAGGGCGGGAACTACTCCGTCAAAGAGATCTCCCGGATGGTCTCGGTCACCACCAACGACAACTCGCTGATCATGACGCTCCGCGCCACCGCCTCCACCCCGGAGGAGGCGCGCAACGTCCTCGACAAATTTATGCTCTCCGCGGAGGAGCAGGTGCGCTCCATTATGAACAACGACCTCGTCTCCCGCTCCAACGAGCCGCTGCTCCCGACCGCTCCCTCCACCCGGTTCGGGGCGATGAAGATCATTCTGATCGGCGTCTTCGGAGCGATCCTCGTGTACGCCGCCTACCTGGTCCTCGACATCCTCGACGACAGGATCCGGACCGGCGAGGACATTGCCGACGTCGCGGGGCTGACCCTGCTCGGCATCATCCCGGACGCCCATTCTTCGGCGCGGAAATACTCTTACAAATACGGCAAGAAATACGCCAGCCGCTACGGGCGCTACGGCTCGGACGGCGCGTCGAAGAAGGAGGGCTGATCGATGAACGTATCCTTCCGTTTCCCGCTTGAGGACAACTATTTCATCAACGAGGCGTTCAACACGCTGTCGATCAATCTCCGCTTCTCGGGTCCCGACCGCAAGGTGATCACGATGACCAGCTGTTTCGAGAACGAGGGCAAGTCCTTCACCGTTCTGCAGCTCGCCCGGCACCTCTGCCAGGACGGAAAGCGCGTGATCGTCGTCGACGCCGATATGAGAAAGTCGATGATCGTCGCGAAGTACACCGAACTTTCGGGCATCAAGGGGCTTTCCGAATTGCTTTCGGAAATGGTCACGCTCGACGAGGCGCTCTATCACGTCGACAACATCCCCGGGATGGACATCATCTTCTCGGGCGACTATCCCCCGAACCCCTGCGTCCTGCTCGGCAACCACCGTTTCCACGACCTGATCGCGCAGTTCCGCGAACAGTACGACTACGTGCTGATCGACAACGCGCCGCTGGTCCCGGTGGTCGACGCGCTGCTCTGCGCAAAGGTCTCGGACGGCGTGGTGCTGATCGTCAACCGCGGCAGCGTGCGGCAGAAGGTGCTGCGTTCGGTCACGGGACAGATCGAGAAGAGCGGCGCCGAACTGATCGGCGTGATCCTGAACGACAACGGCAAGAAGAAATCGCCCTTCGCAAGAAAGCGCAAGCCGCAGAACAGCTACTATTCCTACGGGAATTCCGCCAAAAACCGATCCGAAAAATGATTTTTCCCCGGCGCGAACGCGCCGGGGTTTCGTTTATAAACAAGCGCGCCGTGCGGCGCGCTTGTTTATTTCGGATCAAGTCCGGCGAAAGTTTATAAAGGTTTGCGTTTCGGGTAGTTTATAACGGTTTGAGTTTGGCGTAAGTACCCATCAGTTTTTTGGTCGTTCCGTTGTCGAAACGCACTTCAAAGAGGACGTCGCCGCCCATCTCGCGGGAGGAGATCACCGTTCCTTTCCCGAATACGGCGTGGGAAACGCGGGTCCCGTCGGCAAACCTCGTCACGCCGTATCCCGCGGGGCGCTCGGGCTTCGGGGTCGGACGGGCGAAGGGCGACGCAGGCGACGGCGGGAATGGAGAGACCGGGCGTTCCGGCGAAAATCGGGGAAAGGAGCGCTGCGGCGAGCCGAACGAGCCGGTCTTTTTCGCGCCGCTCTCGCGTTCGGTCAACTCGGACGGGATCTCGTCGGAGACGAAGCGGGAGAGGCGATTGAAAACGGTTTTCCCGTAGAGCATCCGCTCGGAGGTGTGCGTGATCCAGAGCCGGTCCTTCGCCCGCGTGATCGCGACGTAGGCGAGCCGCCGTTCCTCGTTCATCTCGAGCGGATTGGAAATCGATTGTGCGCTCGGAAAGACCCCCTCCTCCGCGCCGGCGATAAACACCTCGGGGAACTCGAGCCCCTTGGCGCTGTGGATGGTCATCAGAACGACGGCGTCGGCGTTCTCGTCGTACTTGTCGACGTCCGAGACCAGCGCCACTTCTTCCAGAAATCCGACCAAGGTAGGGGAGTCGGTCCGTTCCTCGTACTCGACGGCGGCGGAGACGAACTCGTTTACGCTGTCGATCCGGACTTTTGAGACGTCGCCCTCGGCTTCGAGCATCGCCTTGTAGCCCGACCGCTCGAAGACCTCGCCGATCAGAACCGACGGCTTCATCTCGGCGCGGCGGAGCGAATCGATCATATCGGTAAAGGCGACCAGCCGATCGGCGGATTTTTGCAGATCGGGGATCTCTTTGCTCTGCCGCATCACTTCCATCATGGACAGCCCTTTGTCCGCGGCGATCGCGGCGATCTGCTCGACCGTGCCGGAGCCGATCTTGCGCTTGGGCTCGTTGATGATCCGGCGGAGCCGCTGGTCGTCGGCGTCGCTCATCACGACCGTCAGGTACGCGACGATATCCCGGATCTCCTTGCGGTCGTAGAAACGCTGCGATCCCAGCACCCGGTAGGGGATGCCGCTTTTGGTAAACCCGCTTTCGAGCGAGCGGGAGAGTTCGTTCAGACGGTAGAGGACGGCGAAATCGCGGTAGCGCCGCCCCGCGCGGACGACCTGCCGCATGATCGTATCGGTGATGAAACGCGCCTCGTCGTTCTGATCGGCGCAGGCGCGGACGACGATGGGGTCGCCCTCCTTCGCGTCGCACCAGAGCGACTTTTCGTGCCGGTCGGGGTTGTGGCTGATGACCGCGTTCGCCGCCTGCAGGATGGTTTTCGTGCTGCGGTAGTTCTGCTCGAGTTTGATCACCGTCGCGTCGGGGTAGATCCTATCGAAAGAGAGGATGTTTTCGACCGTCGCGCCTCGGAAACGGTAGATGCTCTGATCGTCGTCCCCGACCACCATCACGTTGCGGTAGCCCCCCGAGAGCAATTCGGTCAGGCGGAACTGCGCGGGGTTGGTGTCCTGATACTCGTCGACCGAGACGTAGCGGAACTTGGTCCGGTAATAGTTTCTCGGCTCCTCGTTGTTTTCGAGCAGTTCGACGGTCTTCATGATGATATCGTCGAAGTCGAGGGCGTTGTATTCGAGCAGGGTCTGTTGATAAGCTTCGTAGATCTTCTGAATATCGCGGCGTTTGGGATCGTGCTTATTGTCGGGGGCGTACTCTTCCGGCGGGATCAGCTTATCCTTCGCCGCGCTGATCTCGTTCGCCACCGTCTTGACCGGCAGCCCCTTCTCGTCGATATTCAGCCGCTTCATCACGTCGAGGAGCAGCCGTTTCTTGTCGTCGGTATCGTAGATCGAGAAACCGGGGCGATAGCCGACCAGTTCCCCGTAGCGGTGCAGGATCTTCACGCAGATCGAGTGGAAGGTCCCCGCCCAGATCTCGCCCGACGCCGCCGGATCGCGGAGCGCCGCTGCGAGCCGTTCCTTGATCTCGTTCGCCGCCTTGTTGGTGAAGGTGATGGCGAGCATCGACCACGGCGGGCAGGGCTCGGTGATGAACTCGGGCAGGATGTCGGCTTCGATCACGGAGTTCGGGAGGGCGAGCGCCGCCTCCATCGCGGAAACGTCCCCCTCGGTCACGCCGGAGGGAACGCGGTCGGACAGATACGCGTTGCCGAAGCGGATGATGTGGGTGATGCGGTTGACCAGCACCGTGGTCTTGCCGCTCCCCGCGCCGGCAAGGACGAGCAGGGGGCCATTGACCGTGACCACCGCCTCCCGCTGTTTGTCGTTCAGTTTTTCGGAGAGCACCTTGTCGAACAGCCGCCGTTTCGCCGCAAGGTACCGCTTTCCGAGTTCCGTATCCATTCCGCCGTGTCTTCCTTTCGCGTCTTTCCCCTCATTATACCATATCCGCCGTCGTTTGGCAAGGGTGAAAAAAGAAATTGACCCCGTTTCGCGACGCTTTTTTGAGGAAAAAACGATTTGAAAAAAACGCCCGTCCGGTTGCAATCGCGCGTGCGCTATGCTATAATGGTTTTATATGACGGGCGTGACCGCCCGGGCGAGGGGGTGCGAAGTTGATAAAAGTCCTTTTGCGCAAACTGCGCGAATCGCTGATCTCGGTCACCCCCGTCGCGCTGCTCGTCCTGGTCCTCTCGCTTACCCCCGTCGTTTCGCTCTCGTTTACGGAGGTAACGGCGTTTCTCGTCTCCGCCGCCGTGATGGTCGCGGGGATCGGGCTTTTCGGGATGGGCGCGGAGATGGCGATGTCCCCGATGGGCGAACGGATCGGCTCGGGGCTGACGCGCTCGCGCAACCTGCCGCTCCTGCTCTCCGCCGCCTTCGTCATGGGGCTCTGCATCACGGTCGCGGAGCCCGATCTTTCGGTACTCGCCTCCCAGGTCAGCGAGGTGGTCTCGGACAAGCTCCTGGTCTTTACGGTCGGGGTCGGCGTCGGGATCTTTCTTCTGCTCTCGGTCCTCAGGATGATCTTCCGCGTCAACCTGTCGAATCTTCTGTTCTACTCGTACCTCGCGCTCTTTATGCTGACCTCGCTGGTCTTGGTCTACGGGAACTCCGATTATCTCGCGCTCGCGTTCGACGCGGGAGGGGTCACGACGGGACCCGTGACCGTGCCGTTTCTGATGGCGCTCGGCGTCGGGATCGCGGGGACCTTAGGCGGCAAGCAGTCGAGCGAAAACAGTTTCGGGATGATCGCCCTCTCCTCGGTCGGTCCGATGATCGTGGTCGCCGCGCTCGGGATCGGGGCGAAGGGGGAGTTTACCTATACGCTCCCCGACTATTCGATGGAGAGCAAACTCGGCGCGGGGATCTTCCGCGTCCTGCTCTCGACCGCGCGCGACGTCGGGATCGCCGTCGTTCTGATCGTTCTCTTCTTCTTCATTCTCGACCGGATCTTTCTCCGTCTGCCGAAAAAGACCCTGATCCGTATCGGGGTCGGGATCGCGTACACCTTCGCCGGACTGGTCCTTTTCCTTTCGGCGGCGACCGTCGGCTTTATGCCGATCGGCTTCGCGCTCGGACGCGGGATGGCGGAGAGCCCCGCGCTGCTCCTCGGCTTCTCGTTTCTGCTCGGGGCGGTGGTCGTGCTCGCGGAGCCGGCGGTCCTGGTCCTCAACCGTCAGGTGGAGGGGGTCACGGGCGGCACGGTCGAAAAACGTTCCATGATGATCGCCCTCTCCTGCGGCGTCGGGATCTCGATCGGGCTTTCGATGCTCCGGATCTGGCTCGGTTTCAGCATCCTGTGCTACCTCATCCCGGGCTATCTTCTCTCGCTCGGGCTGTCGTTCTTCGTTCCGAAACTCTATACCGCGATCGCCTTCGACTCGGGCGGGGTCGCGTCGGGTCCCCTGACGTCTACCTTCATCCTGCCGTTCGCGATCGGGGCGTGTACCGTTCTGCAGGGAGAGGGGAGCATCCTCTCCGACGCCTTCGGGATCGTCGCGATGGTCGCCATGACCCCGCTCATCACCATCCAGCTGCTCGGCTTCCGCGCCATCATGGCGGGGAAACTGCGCGACCGGAGCTCGATGCGCCGGATCCTCGACGCCGACGACGAAGTGATCATCCGCTTCACGTAAGGAGGTTGCCGTGAACGAACAAGACGTAAAACGGCGGCGTTCCGAACGCCCCGAAAAGAAAAAGAAGGAGGCCGCTCTGACGGCTCCGAAAAAACTCAAACTGCTCTTTACCGTCGTCGACCGCAAGAAAGCCGAGTTGTTTGCCGATCTGCTTTCCGAATACAGCGTCAACCTGCAGATCGTTCTCTCGGGCGAGGGGACGGCGAAGACCGAGACCCTGCGCCTCCTCGGTCTTGACGACGCCGAACGCGCCGTCGTGGTCAGCGTGATCCGCGACGATCTGGCGCCCGCGATCTTCGAGATGCTGGAGGAGAAGTTCGAGAGCGTGCGCGGCGGGAAGGGGATCGCGTGGTCGGTCCCGATGACGAGCGCCGTCGGGGTCGCGATCTATCAGTTCCTGTCCGACTACCGCGAGGGGCAGTTGACCGCGCAGGGACAAACGAAAGGGGGAAACGGAAAATGACCTTTTCGCACGAGTGTATCGTCTGCATCGTGAATACCGGATTCTCGGACGCCGTGATGGACGCGGCGCGCGAGTTCGGGGCGCGGGGCGGCACGGTGATCCACGGGCGCGGAACGGTGAGCCGGGAGGCGGAGCGCTTCTTCGGCATCACGATCCAGCCCGACAAGGAACTGGTCCTGATCCTGGTCCCCCGCGACCTCACCGACAAGATCCTGCACGCCCTTTACCGCGCCGTCGGGCTCAAAACCCCCGGTCAGGGCATCGCTTTTTCGCTGCCCGTGGATCAGGTCGTCGGACTCTCCACCTTCTCCGAGGGGGAGAACGGAGAGCAAAAGGACGGCGCAAAGTCCGAACAAACGAACGATCAAAACGACTGAACATAAAGGAGAATCAACATGTACTACCGCTTGAAAGTGGCGGGTATCGAACGCGACCTGCCCATCTGCCCCCTGAACGACAAACTCTCGATCGGCGCATTCGTGATGTTCGGAGACGTCGAACTGACCGAGAAGTGCGCCGCGGCGCTGGTCAAGATCGCGCCCGAGCACGACGCGATCATCACCGCCGAGTCGAAGGGCATCCCGCTGGTCTACGAGATGACCCGGCTGCTCGGGCGCAACCGCTATATCCTCGCCCGCAAAATGCCGAAACTCTATATGCGGGATATCAAGAAATTCGAGGTGAAGTCCATCACCACGGCGGCGCAGCAGACCCTCTACCTCGACGGGTACGACGTCGAATGGATGAAGGGGAAGAAGATCCTGATCGTCGACGACGTCATCAGCACCGGCGCCTCGCTTTCGGCGCTCGAACATCTGGTCGTCGAGTCGGGCGGGGTCGTCGCAGGACGAATGGCTGTGCTCGCGGAGGGGGACGCCATCGAGCGCAAGGACATCAAGGTCCTCGGCAAACTCCCGCTCTTCACCCCCGACGGCAAAGAGATCTGACGGATGGGCGCGATCCTGACCTCCCTTCTCTATATCGAGGGGGACGGGAAGTATCTGATGCTCCATCGCAACAAGAAGGAGCACGATATCAACGAGGGCAAATGGATCGGGGTCGGCGGCAAGTTCGAGGACGGCGAGAGCCCCGAGGAATGCGCGATCCGCGAGGCGCGGGAGGAGACGGGTCTCTCGGTCTTTCGCCCGACCTTCCGCGGGATCGTCACCTTCGTTTCCGACCGCTGCCCGACCGAGTATATGCACCTCTTCACCTGCACCGATTTCGCGGGGGATCTCCGCGACTGCGACGAGGGGGAACTCGCTTGGGTCGAAAAGGATCGCGTGCCGGATCTTCCGCTCTGGGAGGGCGACCGGATCTTCCTTTCGCTGCTCGCGGAGGGGGCGCCGTTCTTCTCCCTGAAACTCGTTTACCGGGGCGATACGCTGATCCGGGCGACCCTCGACGGGCGGGAACTGTCCGTTTGACTGCGACTTTCCGAAAAAATTTTATTGCGCGAGCCCCCGTTTTTTCGGGGGAAAATCCGCCGTCGGACAAAAAAATTGCGAAAAGGTCTTGACAGATTATAAAAAAAAGGATAAAATAGATTCGGATTTTTGAGATACCGGGTGGATTCTGTCCATACAATATGATATAATCTACAAAGGCAAAGCCACTGCGAAGTGGTGACGCAAAACTAAAGGGACTCTTTGAGTCAGCCAGTTGCAGAGGTGCAACGCGGCTGACTTTTGTTTTTTGTCAGCGTCGGAAAGGAGGGAAGAAGATGAAAAAGATCGACCGAACGACCGCCAAGGTCATTCGCTGCGCGATCCCTCTTTGCTTATCCTTCCTCGTCGTATTCGGCGTTCTCTTCGTCGCCGTTCTGCAGCCCTCTCTCGGCTGGTTCAGCTTCAACCGCAAGACCGGCGTTTCCGGGGCGGGCGTCCGGGTGCAGAACGATCAGCTGATCGTCGCGACCACCGAATCCGACGTTCTTGCCGCCACCGCCGCCGAGGGAGACACCCTGGTCTCGGTCACCTTCCCCGCGACCGGCGCCGAATACGTCCCGGCGACCCACGACGGAAACTACACGAATTATCCGACCGGGCTGAAGTACGTTTCCGAGGAATCGTTCATCGGTTTCTATTCGGGCGTCGGCACCGAGCCTCCGGAGTTTTTATCCGCCGCCAACACCCAGTCGCGGGTCTTCTACCGCGACGTGGACGTCTATATCGCCCGGGTCGGGGAACCGATGACGAACGCGACCCTCACGGCGTCGCTCGCCGCCTCCAAACTCGTGGCGGGCGTTCCCACCGCGGTATCGGGGGGGAGTCTGATGGCGACGTCGGTCGATTTCTACCGCAACAGCGTTTCGGGATCCAATTACGTCGGCACGCTGAACGTCGCGGGCTACGACCCGGCGGAGAACGACTACACGACGAGAAAAACGAGTCAGTACCTCGTCGGCAGCGACAGCACCACCGGGACCATCCCGAACAACGCGGCGGCGGCGGGCGACCGCTACCTGCACTACGTTCTGCGCTGCTATTTTGACGGCGCGCTCCTGTCGGGGGAGGATCAGGCGTACGTTTTCTCCGCCAACCTGGACGTTTCCGCCGTCACGCTGACCGTCGTTTTTACCGCCGATAACTGATCCCCGCCCGGGGAGCTGAAAATACGCAAGAAAGGAGTACCGTTCGTATGAAGAATCAAACGCCGGATGCGATCCTGCGCCGTCAGATGCGGCGGTCGCTCGTTTCCTGCATCGTTCTGCTCGTCGTCATCGTCGCGTCCACCGTTTCGCTCGGCTGGTTCGCGAAGGTAACGAATCTCTCGGGCTCCGCCGAGATGCAGATCCGCGAGGACGTCGTTTCGTCCATCCCCTTCACCGCCTACATCTTCGACGAAGAAGACAATATGGTGAAGGAATCGGTCGGGACCTCCGTTACGATGCCCGCGTACGATACGGTCTTCGTTGAAAGGAACACGATGAACTCGCTGATCTACCGTATCCCCGCGTTCGGGAATATGGTGCGCGCGGGCGGCGCGTTTGACATCAAGCTCACGCTGCTCGATCTGTCCGACGAGACCGGGTACGACGATTTCAACCATCACGTCGATCCGACCGACCCCGAGACCGGGGAGCCGACCGGGGAGGATCCCGTCGTCGCGAACTTCCTCTCCAACGTGGTCTTCGTCCGTCTCGCCGTCATCGACGATCTGCAGGACATTTCCGCAATGGACACCGCGACGGTCTACGAGTCCGCGCTCGGGTTCTTCCGCGACGCGAACAACGCGTCGTCGATCACCACGCACACCTTCTTCGAGGGGACTGCGGGCGCCAAGACCGGGAATATCGTTTTCACCGTCAGCGATTACGACTATCCCGAGGGCGCCGACTACCTGAACGTCTACCTCGAGATCGGGTACGACGAGGAGCTGGTCGACGCGTGGCTCGAGGCGAACGATATGAGCGTTACCGCCGAGATGGTCGGCAAGACCAACAACCTCGTCGACATTCTGAGCGATTTTGACCGGTTTACGTTTTCCATACATGAAAACGGGGAGGTGGAGCCGTGACTGCCGTAAAAAGAAATAAACTGATCGCCCTGCTTCTCGTTCTGGCGATCCTCGGCGCGACGGTCTTCTCCGCCACCTACGCGTGGCTCGCGGGGAGCAACATCATCAAGTCGACGGTCACGGGCGGGAGCATTCTGACGAGTTACTTCCACACCGGCGACGGTTCGGAGGAGAATCCCTTCGTCATCACGCGTCCCCTTCATTTCTACAATATGATCTACCTGTACCAGCGTCTCGAAGGATTTGCGGACGAGGGGTACTATTTCCAGCTCGGCTACCAGCTCCGCTACGACGAGGACGACGCGGAGCCCGACGAGAACTACTATTTCTACCGCTACGGCGACGACGGCAAGATCATCGCGGGACAGTATTCCAACGTCCTGAATATGGAGTATTACAACGACGGCGACGGTATGGGCGGCGCCCTGCTCCCCGTCGGTACCTCCAACGTGCCGTTCGTCGGGACCTTCGACGGCAAGGGGCTGACCGTCGCGAATCTGCACATCACGGCGACCGAGACGATCGGTAACGAAACGCTCGGAACGAGCGACGTCGGGATCTTCGGCTACGTCGACGAGACCGCGACCATCAAGGATACCTATTTCAACGGCGTGACCATCGACCTGACCGGGCTCGATCCCGCCGTCACGACCGCCGACGACGCGCACGACGATACGCACCACGACGAGGACAAGGACGGAACGGCCGATCTTTCCTACGTCGGGTATCTGGCGGGACACATCAAGACCAGTTCGATCGTGCAGAACGTCTATCTGAACGACTGTCACGTTATCGGCGGTGCCTCCGCAAGATCGGGTTACGGTTTCTTCGGCTGCGTAGAGAAGGCGGAGGGCGGTCTTGTCGACTCGCTCGGTTCCGAGGTGGCGACGCTGCGCGGCGGCGGCGACAACGCGGGCTTCGGCGGCTCGATCGATATGAACAGCGTCTTTACGCGGCTGAACGGTATGATCGGCGGCACCGCCGCGACCGTCCGGAACATCACGTCGGAAGAGATCTGGATCGACGAGGTGGGGGGGACGATCGAAAAGCGGAACATCACCTACGCCAACGCCAACGCGCAGGCGGACGGCAACACCGTGTACTATCACGCGGGCATCAACGACGGCTCGTACTATATGTTCCGCAGATCGAGCAGCGGCAGCTGGACCGCGATCTACCTCTACGGCGAAAACACCCGGACGAATACGAAGACCGTCACCACCTATACGCTGAAAGACGAATTTGACGAAGACGGACTTCTGATCTCGATCGACGGGACCTACCTCAACGCGACGGTCTCGGGCGTCTCGGCGGGGAACGTGAAGGGAGAGGCGACGATCTGGCAGCTCGACAACGCGGGACACCTGAACGCTCTGCTCGAAGAAAGCACGCGCTTCGCGACCTACTATCTGAACGCCTCCGCGAACGGGACGCTCTCGGTCAGTACGTCCGCGACCACCGTCTGGACCAAGACCGAGGATCAGAACCACGAGGGAACGCTCACCTACACGTCGGGCGGGCGCACCTGGTATCTGTCTTACGACGGCAGCGCCTGGGGCGGCTATCCGTACGATTCCGCCTACACGGTCTCGAACGGCGCGAACTACCTCGGTTACAACGGATCGGCGGTCTCGTCGGTCAACGCGGCGAACGCCCTGCACTTCTCGCTCGAGGGCGGGAAACTCGTTACCTTCTATAACAATACGCTCTACTATCTGAACGCCTCCGCCGGCGCCCTCTCGCTCGGGACCAACGCGGGCAGCGCGACGGCGTGGACCGAGAACGGCGGCGTCTTCACCTATACCGACGCAAACAGCCGGGTCTGGACGCTGTGCTATAACAACGGCTGGTGCTGCGTGCCGTTCACCGAGGGCTTCACGATCGCGAACAATACGAACTATCTCGGTTACAACGGGACGGCGGTCACGTCGACCAACGCGGCGAACGCCCTGCACTTCTCGCTCGAGGGCGGGAAACTCGTCACTTATTACAACAACGCGCTCCGTTATCTGAACGCCTCCGCCGGCACGCTCTCGCTCGGGACCAATGCGGGCGCGGCGACCTCGTGGACCAAGAACGGCGGCGTCTTCACCTATACCGACGGGAACGGGCGGACGTGGTACCTTTCCTACGACGGCGGCTGGCATTGCGTGCCTTTCTCGTCGGGCTTCACGATCGCGAACAATACGAACTATCTCGGCTACAACGGGACGGCGATCACGTCGACCAACGCGGCGGGCGCCCTGCACTTCTCGTTTGAAGACGGCAAGATCGTTACCTATTATAACAATACGCTGTATTATCTCACGGCGACGGGCGGGACGCTCTCGCTTACGACCTCGACCCCCTCGATCACCTGGGTCAAGGGCGCGAACACGCTCTCCTATACCGACGCCGGCTCGCGCACCTGGTACCTGGAGTACGTGAACGGGACGTGGGATCTTTTCCCCGCGGCGGCGGGATACACGATCCGCAGCGGCGCGTCCTACTTCGGCGTCGGCGGATCGAACTTGACGCAGACCAATCAGGCGGGCGCCGCCGTGTTCGGCATGGACGGGAGCAAGCTCTTCACGATCATCAACGGCGCGATCAACTACCTCGTCGGCTCGACCGACGGTTCCGGCACGCTTTCGTTCACCACGACGCGGGCAAACGGCACCGACTGGACCTACACGCAGGGCGGCGGGACGATGAGTTACACCGGCGGCGGGCAGACCTGGTATCTCTACAGCGTGGATAACGCCTGGACGGTCTATCCCGGCGCGAGCGTCTCCCTGATCTCGCAGTCGGGGAACTATCTCGGCGCCGCGTCGAACACGACCGTCGGGACCGACGCGTCCTCCTGGACGGTCGGCGGCGGCAATATCTACACCTACTACAACGGCGCGACCCGCTACCTCGTCTCGAACGGCGAATCGGTCGGGCTTGCCGCGTCTCCCTCGGATACCTGGACCGTGGGCTCCACCGTCACCAACCAGAACGGCTGGTACCTGGTCTACGAAAACGGCTGGAAGATGACGCCGGCGCTCTCCTACGTTCTGATCACCGACGGAAACGGCAACTACCTGAACCGGAACGGCACGAACGCGGTGAATAACGGCACGTCGGAGGAGACCGCGACCAGATGGTACGCCGACGGGAACAAACTCTACGCCGTTTCCGGAACGACGAAGTACTATCTTTCCGGCACCGACACGGCTCTGTCGGTCACGGCGACGGCGGCGAACGGGAGCGCGTTCACCTACAACGGGACGAACAAGCGGCTCACCTACGCCTATAACGCGAATACCTATTACGTCGTTTACGACAACGGCTGGACGGTCAATGATTCCTACGTCAAGGGAACTACGATCTCGTCTACGTCAAGCGGGACGACCTACTATCTGAATATCAACGGCGAAAGGACCGGCGTGGAGACGGGAACGAACGCGAGTGAAGCGACCTGCTGGTCCTACAACGGCTCGAGCGGCACCGTCTCGGTGAAAATCAACGGAACGACCTACTATCTCCGCGCGGAGCTTGATACCAACAACAAGTACGGTTCGACGAATATGACGGTGACGACGACCGCGGGCAGCGCGACCACGTTCGGATACGCGAACAGCCGCCTGACCTGCACGCTGAACGCGGGCGGCAGCAACAGGACGTACAGCCTTTCGCTCGTCAACGGCGCTCTCAAACTGGCGGATACCGGCAAGACGTATTATACGATCAAATCCGGCAACTACTTCCTGAGTCTGAACGGCTCGGTCTTCACCCATCCGACCGATCAGAACGACGCCGTCCTGTGGGAGTTCTCCAACGACGCGACGCCGAGCAACCGTAACTACACCTCGACCACCGTTTCGACGCTCGTCTCCGGGAACACTCGGTATCTGCAGCTGGGGAACGGTTCGGTCACCCTGTCGAACAGCAGCGTCACCCTGCGGTATTATCGCAGAACGAATTATTACATCTATACCGGCACGTATTATCTCCGTTACTACAACAACAACTGGACGACGTCGACCAGCCGGAACGACTCCGGGACCACGATCACCCGTACCGCCGTTACGTTCACGCAGGCGACGGTCACGCTTACGACGAGGAACTACGAGACCGCGGAGAACTCCGCCGCGCTTTCCGGAACGACTACGGTCGACTCGGTCAACGCGCTGAACAACGTCGCCTTCGCCGCGCAGAATTCGACGACGCTGACCTTCGGGAACGTAAACGAAAACGTCACCCAGACGGCGGCGAATACGGCGGAGAACGTCGCACAGACAAAGTCCGCCGTATCGGAGAATATCACGCATACGACGGCGGATGCGGACAGAAACGGGCTCGATTACGAGACCACGCGCCGTCAGCATATCGAAAAGGTCGTCGAAAACGGCGTCGCGAGCGGTTATCCGACCTATTTCCCGCTTCGCGTGCCGAAGTCCGACGAAGCCGACTACGACGCGGGAGATATCCTGAAAGCGTCGCAGAAGAACACGGGCTACGTCATCGCGGGCGGCAATTTCTACGACGGAAGCACCACCGGTACCAAGGTCGGCGACATCCGCGTTTCCGAGTACGCCATCTCCAATATCAGCGGCTCGTGGGATACGACGGAATTCACGGTCTCAAAGATCCGTTCGGGCACCAACTATCTGTATCTTGAAAAGGACGAGGAGACCGAGACCTACTCGATCGCCAACACGACCAACGCAGATCTGGCGAACTTCTGGCGGTACGAGAACGGCAAACTGTTCACCGCGGTCGGAAAGACGACCTACTGGCTGACCTACGACAACGGGCTGAAACTCTCCGAGACGGCGGGCGTCGACTGGACGTTATATAATCAATACAGCACCTATCGGCTCTCGTACAACAACAACTACATCAAGTACACGGGCGGCGCGTGGGTGGCGACCACGGGCACGTCGAGCCTGACGCTGACGCTCGGGGGGATCACCGACGTCTATACCTACGACGGGACCCTCCACACCCTGACCGACGCGCAGAAGACCGACGTTTACAACCAGGCGGTCCTGCAGCTGTCCGAGACGCTGACCGGTTCGTCCAACGTCTACGGTCTGCACTTCATGAACTCCGAGATCTCGGAAGAGAACGTCACCGTCGCGGAATCGGCGAGCATCTTCGGGACGACCTACACCGATTACGAGTTCCCCGAGGACAGCGTCGACTTCCACGTTATCGAGCGCGGTACCATCAGTTTCTTCGCGGGTGAATACTTCACCAACAACAACGCGTTCTTCTCGCTGCATCAGGTCTACCGCTACAAGGCGGACGACGCCGAGGTACTCGCCGGGACCAAGAAGGTCAACGACATCAAGCACATCAAACAGATCTCGGAGATCTACAAGCACGCGACCGGCGGCGATTCGGTGAACTACGTCTACAAGTTCTCGGACAACACCTATTCCAACCCCGACGGGACCTACACCGGCGCGAATTCGCTCGCGGACGGTTACACGAATACCCCCGTCTTCCGCACCAGCTGGATCACCGCTCCCACGGGGCTTTCGAGCGGCAGCAAGCGCATCTTCTTCTTCGAGATCCCCTGTAACGCCGGCGAATACTGCCTCGGCTCGGTTTCGGGCAAGACCGGCGCCTACCTGATCTACCTCGATATCGCGGCGAACGGCGGTGAGGAACTCGCCAGCGCGATCAGCAGTACCGGCAACGACGTCGTCACCTCGTTCCAGACCGAGTTCCGCGACGCCCCCGATACGATGGCGCACAGCGTTATCCTGCTCTCCTACGACGCGCCGGCGGGATCGACCACAAGCAACTTCTCGGTCTCGGTCAATTTCGACAAGACCTCCGCCGAGGCGCTTGAGGATCCCCATCCGAGCGGTCTCTACACGATCGACGTCGTGAACAAGACCGGCTCCGACCTGACGCTCTACGTCTACCTCTGCGACGACGACTTCAACCTCCTGACCGCCTTCCCGTACGCGTACAAGGTGCATTACGTCAACACCACGACGGGCGAGGAGGGAACGTATCTCGAAACGACCTTCGGCGACACGTTCCAGATGATGGCGGGCTTCACCATACCGTCGAGCGGAGAGGCGATCGAGGTCAGTTACCACTAATCCCCGCAACCCCGCGATCCCGGAACGCCGGGACGACCCCGTTTTCCGCGGGCGGGCGACCGCCCTATATATACCGGAAAAACCGCACCGCAAAATCCCCCAACCCCCGCACGGCGACCTCCCGGAGTCACCGGGAGGTCGTTTGTTATTTTCTCTGCTTTTAACGATTTTCTCGATGAAAACTCGATTTTCGGAAACCGCCCCCCTTTTTTCAGACGGCAGATCCG
>CACZAZ010000020.1 GCA_902779285.1 uncultured Ruminococcus sp. | reverse complement strand
ATAATGGGACGGTGTCGAATGTGATTGGTGGCGATAAACAGATTTATCCGAAACTGAGTATTCCTGGAACCGATACAATAGTTTTTTAAATGAGAATAGATTCTTTATTAGTTATTACATTGGTGCTCCTCTATGTCTCCTGTAGTAAGGTAGGTCCAGGAGAGCATGCATATCTGGCATTTGAAAACAATGGTCTTGACACGGTATATGTGGAGAGTTATTTCCCTGAGGACTCTCTATTTCCATTACCGCACAGGTTTTCTGAATCTAAAGATGGGTGCGGAATAGCACCAGGAACGATAAACTATAAAACTCTTGCTATATGCAGCTGTGGGTTGTGCTTTTCATATGAATTTGTTTTTTCTAAAACGAAGACAAGTGACAGGGTTTTTGTCTACGTTGTCCCGTTTTATCCAGAAGAAGGTAATTATCCTCCGAGGCCTTTATATGACTATAAGCTGGTTTGCTATGAGTTGACTTTCGAGGATTTAGTCTCGCTTGATTATCATTTGTATTATCCACCCAATGAAAAGATGAAAAACATAAAAATGGAACCTCCTTATGAAGAGGTCTGTGCAAAACTAAACTAACATATATCATGAAACAGTATCTCCTTGCGATTGCAGCGCTGTTTACAAGCGTTGCGTTGTTCGCCCAGGCTAAAGGCGAAAAGTACATAGCCCTTTCCGGAGGCGCTACCTCCGGCAACGGTTTAGTTGAATCCTATGATGGTTCCAAAGTAACCAATTCTTCCAATCCACTGGACACCAAGTTCTTTGTAATGGGTGAACTCGGCTACTTCGTCGCCAAGAATTTCCGCTTGGCCCTTGGTGTCGGCGTGCCATACACTTCCACACCGAGGACCAAAAACAGCAATACCTGGCTGTATAGCAAGGCTATAGCCTTTCAGATTAACCCGAACATCGCATATTATGTCAGGCTTGCAGACAGGTTTTACTATACACCGGAGGTTGGCTTTTCCTATAATATAGGCAACTACCTTGAGGAAATGATCGCCGGCTCGGCCATGACTTTAAAACTCATCTTTTTGCCCTGGAATACCGGGTAAGCCCAAAAGTGGCCATCAGCACGAGCATAGGAACGATTTCTTACTCGAAAAATAAATATACGGCAAAGGGAACTACGGCATACATCAAGGAAGGGTTGTTCAATTATGGCTTCAACGACGCTACCGTCAGCGTCCGTTTCTACTTCTAGTTCTGAAATGCTGCTTAGCGGTGACGGTCCGACGAGACCCCGGGGGACCGTCATCGCTGATTCGGCCTTCCAGGAGCCTCTGGTGGCATTTGGGCGGTGACGGTACCCCCACCCCGCGTCGGACCGTCACCGCAGATGGGGCGGCTTGCTCCAAGCCGGATTTGCAGCACCTCATCCCGGAACCCACTGCGCATATCGTCCCAAAAAGAGGGACGTAACCCGCAATTTCAGCCTTTTTTGCAAGTTACGTCCCATTTTTCGGGACGTTGTCAGCACTCCCGCCGACGAATATCTGAATGCAGGTAATCAAGTTTTAGATTATTTTCGTATTTTTGCTCCATGAAGGCTAAAACCATCATAATTAATGAAAAGGCTGCTTCTCATGGAGATTATACTCAGACCGCTAGTTTACCTGGTAATCTATGTAAAGAAAGCGTTATTGTAAAGGGTGTTAATCTTAATACACTTAATAGAATTAGTAATAGATTAAACTCGACCCCAGGTTTCTATAATTTTGCTTTAAGAAGTTGTTCTTCAGTTGCAGCAAGATCATTAACATTATCTGGAGTACCTATGCTTGGTTTGCATCCATACTTGGTACAAGCTCAAGCTTATTTATGGGGGTGTGGCGTTCGTCCCTGGTCATATTGTCATTTTATGTTATAGTTGTTATAGTTTATGATTAAGAGGTTACTTATATTTCTACTATTAGGGGTTAGTACAGCAAATCTCTTGGCTCAGAATCGGGGTTCGTCATTGTACATTATCCCAACAGACCATCTCAAAGGTGGGTCTACAACGCAAGTGTATGATTATCTAGCACACTTTCCTGAAGAACAATTAATACTGCTCCCGGATGAAGATATGCAATTCCTTGAAGGAGTTATGTCATCTACACGAAAACGCCGGCATTGGCAACAAAAAATTGCTGGGATTGAAAACCAATGGTTGTATGTCGATTCTAATGGGAAGAAGCATTATTTGATTTACGACACTTATAGGGTAATTGATTTGACTGAAAAGGAAGAGTATCTGATTGTTGATGTAAAACCATCACTTGGACTGGGGATAATTTGCTACGAATTCACTTCTTGTCCCTCATTTGACAGTGTCCCAGATAGTTGTAGAATTCTTATGGGTAGTGTTGTTCGAGATAACAAAGAGACACTATCAAATATCGAAGCATTGTTCATTAATTCATTATTCCGTTTAAATGATTACGGTTGCGATGTCTGTGGTAAAAAGATTGCATTTCTTTCGGGCGCGGGATATAATAGAAAGGAAAGAAGCTACGGGAGGAACGGAAAATGAAAGAAAAATTGCTCCGCGAATACGCGCGTCTTGCCGTCCGGATGGGGGTCGATCTGCAGAAAGGGCAGAAACTCGTGATCCGCGCCGGCGCGGATTCCGCGTTCTTCGTGCGCCTCGTCACGGAGGAGGCGTACGCCGCGGGAGCCCGCGACGTTATCGTTCATTGGTCGGACGAGAAGATCGCGCGCGAGCGGTATCTGCACGCCGATCACGACGTGTTTGACGAGGCGTACCCCTGGCAGGTTCTGATGTTCGATCAACTCTCGGCGGAGGGGGCGGCGTTCCTTTCGGTGTCGTCCTCTGATCCCGCGGCGTTCGAGGGGGTCGACCCCGACCGCATCCGCCGCTTTTCGGTCGCCTACGGAAAAGCCAACGAGAAGTTCTACGCCCGTATGATGGCGAGCCGGATCCCGTGGTCGATCGTCGCGATCCCCTGCGAAGCGTGGGCGAAAAAGGTCTTCCCGGATAAGAGCGGGGAAGAGGCGATCGAACTGCTTTGGGACGCGATCTTCAAAACCGTTCGCATCCGCGAGGGGGGCGACGCCGTCGCGGAATGGACCGCCCATTGCAAACGGCTGACGGAGCAGGCGAAGAAACTGAACGAATATAAGTTCGCCGCCCTGCGCTACGAGAACTCTCTCGGTACCCGCCTGACGGTCGAACTGCCGGAGGGGTATCTGTTCGCCGGCGGATCCGAAAAGGACGAGCGAGGCGTCGACTTTATCGCCAATATGCCGACCGAGGAGGTCTTCTCCGCGCCCAAGCGGGACGGGGTGAACGGGGTCGTCTGTTCGTCGAAACCCCTGGTCCTGAACGGCAATTTGGTGGAGGGTATCCGTCTGACGCTGAAGGACGGGCGGATCGTCGACGTCAAAGCCGACAAGGGCGAGGAGTATCTGAGGGCCGAGATCGAGATCGACGAGGGGGCGCACTATCTCGGGGAAGTCGCGCTGGTCCCGTATCACTCCCCGATCTCCGAGAGCGGCGTCCTTTTCTACGATACGCTCTTCGACGAGAACGCCTCCTGCCACTTCGCGTTCGGAGAGGCGTACCCCACCTGTATCGAGGGGGGCGCCGACCTGTCCAAAGAAGAACTGCTCGCCCGCGGGATCAACGCCGAGAGCAATACCCACGTCGACTTTATGGTCGGAACCGCCGATCTCTCGATCGTCGGCGTCACCCGCGACGGCAAAGAGATCCCCGTGTTCGTCAACGGCGACTTCGCGTTTTGATCCGTCACGCGCGAAGCGCACGTCACGTTCCGCGACAGCGGCACACATCATTCAAAAAAGCACTTGCAGGAGCAAGTGCTTTTTTGTTGTATACCATTATAGGTTTGATTCTTTTTTATTGCAGTTAATGATACATACCGAAACCATTTTTTCAAGTTCTGTACCAACTATACCAGCTTTGTCGAATTCGTTTTTTATCGTCTTCTCCCATTCTTCCTTTGATACCGATTTGTTAGTAGAAGAATTGAATTCATAGCCATTTTCAAATAGCACATAAACAAGTATTGCTTTTATTTTCTTCTGAATTAAGAAATCTATTGCCACCAGGCGATTCGCTAATTGATAAACATCGCGATTCCAGTCTTCTGCTGTTTTTTGTACACTATATTTTTTAATTACTTTTTCTATCACTCGATTATTTGATTCTATACTTTTTTCACTTCCGCCCGAAGATGATTTCAATTCCTCACTGTTTGCTTTTGCTTCCACGAAAACATAAGTTCCATCTTCGGTTATACCGACAGCATCCCAGTTTAAACCGGTAAATCCGCATTTCCAATATTCTCGCCATTCGTCTTTGACAGTTTCGATAAAGTCAAAATTCAACAATTCTTTGTCTTCCGGACCATTAAATCTAAAATCCAACCAATTTATGTTTGAACTAATATGAGCAGACTGAGCAATCGTGTGATTAAACTCATTTCGATGCCAACCAAGCATTCTGAGTAATTGATATTTTGACCCGTATCCAAGTGCCAATTTGTCTGAAATGTTCTTTTTGTAATTCATCTTGATACCTCCGCATATTGTATATTATACCCGATTTTTCCCATACTCGTTCCTCATATATATTATACCATATTTTTCAGAAAATGTCAATTTTTTCAGCATTTTTCCAAAAAAATGATTTTTCAACGGCTGCTATCAACCGGTAGGATTTGAACCAATGCTCGTTTTTAGCAAGGAGTACCCGCAAAATAGCCCCAAATACCCCCTAAATCGCAGGCATAACGAAAAGAAACCCCTTTGCCCTGGTAGACAAAAGAGGTTTCTTTTCTGGAGCTGGTGATCGGAGTCGAACCAACAACCTGCTGATTACAAATCAGCTGCTCTGCCATTGAGCCACACCAGCGTATTCGGTTTTGCCTTTTCATTATACAATGCCGCCCGCGGTTTTGTCAAGTGGGATGCGAGAAAACGGCGGCGCAAATCCGGTTTTCCGCTTTCTTTTTCGTTGAGGGAAAAGGATTGACAAGAGGGCGCTCCGTCCGCTATAATAAACGCAGCAATGGGATAAGGATGGGAAAACAATGGGCAATCGTTTTTTCGGCTGGTATTTCAAATGTCAGGGGGACGGCGGGACGCTCTCCGTGATCCCCGCGTTTCATAAGAACGGAAAGAACTCGACCTGCTCGATCCAGATCATCACCGACGACGGGGCGTGGAACGTGACTTATCCCGCCTCTCTTTGGCGCCGCCGCCGGGGGTTCGGGGTCGATATCGGGAAAAACGCCTTCGGACGGGAGGGCTACACGCTCGACGTTTCGGGTGAGGGGATCACGGCGAACGGCTCGGTCCGTTTCGGCTCTTTCACGCCGCTCCGCTCGGATATCATGGGTCCCTTCCGCTTCATCCCGTTCCTCCAATGCCGACACAGCGTGATCAGTATGCTGCATACCGTCGACGGCGAGATCACGGTCAACGGACGGCGCTATCTGTTCGAGGGGGGACGCGGCTACGTCGAGGGCGACTGCGGGCGCTCGTTCCCCGAGGTTTACGCGTGGACGCACGGGTTTACGGAGGGCGGCTCGGTGATGCTCTCGGTTGCCTCGATCCCCTTCGGACTGTTCCGCTTTACCGGGATCATCGGCGCGGTGTACGAGGGCGGGCGCGAATACCGGATCGCCACCTACCGCGGCGCTCGTCCGCAAATGATCGAGGGCGGAAAGATCGTGATCCGGCAGGGGAAGAAAACGCTGACGGCGGAACAGCTCACCCGATCGGCGCACCCCCTGAACGCCCCCGTTTCGGGCGCGATGATCCGCACCATCCGCGAGAGCGCCGCCTGCCGTGCGCGCTACCGTCTGACCGACGGCGAACGCGAGATCCTCTCGTTCGAGTGCCCCGTAGCGTCGTTTGAATACGAGTTCCCGAACTGAAACCCCAAGGGGGAGCGGATCGCGATCCGCTCCCCCTTGACTTTCCTTTCGTTCGGTGCTATAATCTTGCGGGAAACGCCCGTCGGGGCGTGACGGAAACGAAAAGACGGAAAAAGGAATACGCTATGAAAAACGTGATAGAGATCAACGATCTCTACAAATCATTCGGCGCGGTCAGGGCGGTCGACGGGCTCTCCTTCCGGGTCAAGGAGGGCGAACTATTCGCCTTTCTCGGCGTCAACGGAGCGGGGAAGTCGACCACCATCTCGATCCTGTCGGGACAATTAAAAAGGGATTCCGGGGAGGTTTCGGTCTTCGGATGCGACCCCGCGCGCGACAAAGCGGCGATCGCCCGTCGGATCGGCGTGGTCTTTCAGAGCTCGGCGCTCGACCAGATGCTCACGGTGCGCGACAATCTGCGGAGCCGCGCCGCCCTCTACGGCATCACGGGGGAGGACTTCAAAAAACGGCTCTCCGAACTTGCCGAACTGCTCTCGTTTACCGATCTGCTCGACCGGACGGTGGGCAAACTCTCGGGGGGACAAAGACGCCGGATCGACGTGGCGCGGGCGCTGCTCCACGCACCCGATCTTCTGATCCTCGACGAACCGACGACCGGGCTTGACCCGCAGACGCGCAAACAGCTCTGGAACGTCGTGAACGACCTGCGGAAGAATACCGATATGACGGTGTTTCTGACCACCCACTATATGGAGGAGGCGGCGGACGCCGACTACATCGTGATCCTCGACGCGGGCAGGATCGCGGCGGAGGGGACCCCGCTCGAACTAAAGAACCGCTACGCCGGCGACTATCTGACCGTCTACGGAGACGCAAAACTCCCCGATCTCGGCTATCCGACCGAGAAGATCCGCGACGCGATCCGGATCAAACTTCCCGACACCGCGGCGGCGACCGAACTGATCCTCTCGCACCCCGAACTCTTCCGGGATTACGAGGTAACCAAGGGCAAAATGGACGACGTGTTTCTTTCGGTCACGGGCAAGGACCTCACGGGAGGTGACGACAAATGAAACGGTTTTTTGAGTTGACCCGCCGCGACCTCAAGGTGTTCTTCAAGGACAAGGGGATGTTTATCTCCTCGCTCATCACCCCGATCATTCTGTTGGTCCTCTACGCGACCTTCCTTGCAAGGGTCTATAAGGACAGTTTCTTCTCCGCTCTGCCGGAGGGCTTTTCCGTCGACCCGAAGATCATCGACGCCACCGTCGCGGGGCAGCTGATCTCGTCGCTGCTCGCGGTCAGCTGCGTGACCGTCTCCTTCTGCGCCAACCTCCTGATGATCGGCGACAAGGCGAACGGCGCGATCCGCGACCTGACCGTCACCCCGGTCAAGCGTTCGACACTCGCGGGGGCGTATTATCTCGCCTCTGCCGCAAGCACCTTGATCGTCACGCTGACCGCGCTCGCGTGCGGCTTCGGCTACCTCGCCACGCAGGGCTGGTATCTCTCGGCGTCCGACGTCTTCCTTTCGATCCTCGACGTGATCTTGCTCACCCTCTTCGGCACGGCGCTCTCGTCCTGCCTGCACTTCTTCCTCTCGACAAACGGGCAGGCGTCGGCGGTCGGGACCGTCGTCTCGGCGGGCTACGGCTTCGTTTGCGGGGCGTATATGCCGATCTCGAGTTTCGGACCGGGACTGCGCCGGGTGCTCAGCTTCCTGCCCGGCACCTACGGCACCTCGCTACTCAAAAACCACCTGCTCGGCGGCGTGTTTGACGAGATGTCGACCGCGGGCTTTCCCCCGGAGGCGGTCGACGGCATCCGCGAGGCGATCGACTGCCGCCTGTTCTTCTTCGGGCACGAGGTGACCACCCCCGCCATGTTCGCGATCCTCTCCGGCGCCGTGGTCTTCTTTACCGGGCTGTTCGTCCTCTTCCATATCCTTTTCAAAAAAGAAAAAACCAAATGATCTGAAAAAAGAGCGCGGCTGCCGCCGCGCTCTTGTTTTTTTTGAGTTATTTCCCGATCCTTTCTTTCACGCCGAATTGAGAGAGCCACTCAACGCTCGGGCGTTCTTCCAGTCCTGCGATCGTAACCGCAAAACACGGCATAGTAGTTCCGCTGTAAAGATTGATCATAGAAGGGACGGTATCGGACGTTTTTGTTCCCCGCTCGCTCGTTAAGACATAGCGTTCTTCCACAATCACACCGTTTGGCAGAGTATAGCGAACGCTCTTGAGAGTTGCTACGGCGGACTCGTAATAAATGACTTCCGCACCTCTGTCCTCAATATTCTGCTTGTCGGTTATTGTGAGTTGCGTCTGGTCAAGACGGTCTTCGTACTCCATTGCAAAGTGTGATACGTATTCTTCCGGCCATAAAACATGCAAGACCGCGTATTTTTGATTATCTGCATTACTTACCAGTTCGATCGAGTAGGATTGTCCGACCCATTCGACGGAGGCAACGTGCAGACCGTCCGGCATAGCGGGGTCGACGGCGTGATCAATATCAAAGACTTTAATTCCGTTTTCATCTTTCGGGAATGATGAACGCATAATGTCGTATTGCCATTTTTCGAATCGGTTATTCTTGATTGCGGCGAGCATAGCATCGACTGAGTCAAAAGAGATGCTTCCAATCTGTGAGGAAACGATGTTCTTATCTGTCGAAAAAAGCAGATAATACTCACCGTCGATCACAGAAAGCGCGTACGTTTCTTTTGTTGATCCCATTTCACTGTTATCATCAGCGACTTCAGAATGACGATCACAACCAAAAAGGCAAAAGAGAAAACAAAGAAGAAAAAGAGTAGTTACTGTAAAACGCTTTTCCATTATGCGCCCCCTTATTCGTAAAAATGCAAACACTTCTTAATCATAGGACATTATTACTGTTTCATCTTTCTTCGGAAGATCAGCACCGCGAAAACGAACGCGGCGAGGGTGTAGCCGAGCAGGATGAGGAACGGGCGGAAAAGATCGACCCACGCGTCCCCGGATCCGAGCGCGGCGTTCTGCACCAGCTGCGTCGCGTTGCGGAAGGGAAGGGCGTTCATCAGAGCGAGCATCCCGTCTCCGAGCCCATCGATCGGGAACCACATCCCCGAGAGCAGCGATTGGCAGGCGATCAGGATCGACGCGATCCCGCCGACCGACTTTTCGTTGCAGACCGAGCCGAACAGGATCCCCATCGCGATATAAAAGAGCGACGTGAAGATCCCGAACAGGATCGCGAACGCCATCCCCCACCCGAAGAGCCCGGTATCGAAGATTCCCCCGACGACGAAGAACAAGACCGACTGCACGAGCGTCAGCGGCAGGATCGGCAGGGCGTAGGAGAGCAGGAACTCGACCGACGTTGCGGGCGAAACGTAGAGCCGCGTGAGCAACGACGTGCTGCGGTCGAGCGCGATCAGCTGCCCGGCAAAGAGCGCGAGAAACGCCTGCGAGAAGACCACGATCCCCGGCGCCAGGTACTTCATCTGAAATTGGTCTGTCAGCTTGTGAAAAAGGAAATAGAACAGGATCTCCATAAAGAGCGGCAGCCCGATCATGAAGATCAGGGAGAGCGGATCGCGCACGATCTCCTTCGCGTTCCGCTTCGAGAGGGCGTAGATGCGGGAGAGTGAGTTACGCATTGCGTTCACCTCCCGAAACGATCTCGATAAAGGCGTTCTCCACGTCGCTCTTGCCGGTTTTGGCGTAGAGTTCCTCTTTGGTCCCGACGAAGAGCAGTTTGCCGTCGCGCATAACGCCGATCCTGTCGGAGAGCGCCTCGGCTTCCTCCATATAGTGGGTGGTCAAAACGACGGTCATCTTTCCTTTCAGCCCCTCGATCACGCGCCAGAGTTCCCGCCGCGCGATTACGTCCAACCCGAGGGTCGGCTCGTCCAGGAACAGCAGTTTGGGTTTCGTCACCAGCGCCAGCACGATCGACAGTTTCCGTTGCCACCCGCCCGAAAGCTCGGCGGCTTTCTTGTTTGCGACCTTGCCCAGCCCGAAATCGTCGTAGATGGTTTTCGCCGTCGCGTCGATCTCCTCTTTGCTCTGCCCCGAAAGCCGCGCGAACAGTTCGATATTCTCCCGGACGGTCAGTTTCCGCGCCACCGCGGTCTCCTGCATCGAGATATCGACCAGTTCCCGGATCTTCGCGTCGTCGCGCCCGAGCGTATAGCCGAAGATCTCCGCCTCGCCCGAGGTCGGACGCGCCAGGGTCGAGAGCATCTTGACCGTCGTGGTCTTGCCCGCGCCGTTCACGCCGAGCAGGGAAAAGAGTTCGCCCTCCTCGATCGTGAGGTCGAGTTGATCGACCGCCGTGAGGTCCTTATAACTTTTCGTCAGTTTTCTCGTTTGGATCGCCGCCATCCGGCATCACCCCTCCCATCAGTTGATAAAATAAATCGTCCTTCAGAAGCGCGATGCCCCGCTTTTTGTCGCCCATCACCATCAGGGTATCGCCCTCCTTGATCTCGAACATCTGCCGCGCGAGCGCCGGGATCGTGATCTGTCCCTTCGGTCCCACCTTCACGCTGACGATGAACCGATCCTGTTCCACGGTTTTCTTCATCCGCGCCCTCCTTTCGTTTTCGCCGGAACGCCCCGGATTCTCCTCCGGATCTTCGTCCCCGGCGGTCTTACTTTTCTTACATTTCTTATTTTACCACGGTTTTTCCGAAAAAGCAACCCCCGAATCGCAATAAATGAAAAAAACGGGGGAGCCGCGCGGCTTTCCCCGTTCGTATTCGATTATTTCCGTTTCCGCGACGTCCCGATCACGACCGCGCAGAGCAGCGCCTGCCGCGGTCGTGACGGCTTGTATTTGCGGGAATTTTGCCTGCAGCAAACCGCTGCGTTCGCGGTACGCGGGAATTATGCCTGCGGCAAATATTTATGCTCCTTGCGGGTGCCCTTGCAAGCAAGCACGCCGCTTCGTCGCAAATGCGAACCCACGCGGCTTTGCCTACGGCAAACCGCTGCGTTCGCATTTTGGCCGGGGGCGCCAACAGAAACAGCCGTCACGACTGTGGCGGCTGTTTCTGTTGTGTAAGAGCGCCCAAAAGGTACATTTTCGAGCTAAAAGCGCCTAAAAGATATACTCTATATCGACTTTTGCAATCAATTACCTCGCACATTGTTTTGAAGTTCTTCCATGATTTTTTGGAATCGAGGGTGTTCCCGCAAACAATCGTACCGGGATTGTGTGGAGAAACGTTCAAACATGTCCTGAACGGCTGTGTTATCGTACAGATAATGCTCGTCGCATTCAAATCCCTTCATCGCAAGGGAGGAATAACAAGACCCATCATGATACATATCGTATTCTTTGGCGTGCGCGAGAGCAACTTCAAAAAAGTTCATCGCCTGATCCGTATTATTTTCCAACAGGTATAAACAGCCAATGACTCGGTTGATTTCATAGAATTCGCGGTTCTGCGACAACAGCGGATCTCCGTAAATGACCTTCAGAATTTGGAGGCTTTGCTTCAACAGTTCGATTTTTTGCGGAACAGGAATAGTGGATGCAGAATTATAGTAATTTGGATCTGCCAAATCGAACAATCCTTGGCTTAAAGCGGTGGTCGCCGTTGAAATGTACATTTGATAAAAGCGCTCTCTTTCGTTGTCCGGTAAAAGGCGATATCGACGAATCAAATCTGCGGCAGTTTGAAAAATCCATTTTGGAAGCAGATTTGCATAAAAGAGAGCCTGTTCCTTGTTATCTTTCTTTTCCGCATACAGACTGCAAAGAGCAGTGATTGCCCGAAAGCGAAGTTTTTGATCAACGGATTTTTCAAGGATTTCTTGATACAGTTCAATGGCTTCATCAACATTCTCTGCTTTTTCTGCGTTACTGTTCAGTGCAAAGGCAAGCATTCCCTTCAATTCCATGTTATTTGGTATTTCTCGATTAGCGCGGCGAGCAAGCTCTAACATCTCAGAATATTGGCAATGATTGTATAGATCATCCATTTTCTGCTTGTATTCCGCCACCTGTTTTTGCAGTTGAGAGACGTCGATTCCCAAAAGTTCATCGGAGGTCACACCGAAAAGATTCACGATTGCCGGAATCAACGATATGTCTGGAAGTGCAGATCCAGTTTCCCAACGACTTACTGCCTGCGAAGAAATTGACAGCAGTTCCGCAAGTTCCTCCTGTGTCATATCAACATTTCTGCGAAGGCGTTTGATATTTTGCCCGATTGTAGACATTATTAATTGTTCTCCTTTGTGAAAATTCAGGTGGTACCTTCCTGTGCTTTTATTGTATCTCTGAACGGTTTGAAAATCCACCTCTTGTTAGTTGAGAAAAAAACAATTGACGGTTTCAAAAAGGACTTGTAAAAGGAAAAACCCCTTTTGTCGTGGTAGACAAAAGAGGTTTCTTTGATGGCACCCCCGGCGGGAATCGAACCCACGACTAATCCTTAGGAGGGACTTGTAATATCCACTTTACTACGGGGGCGGAAGCAGGATTATTATAGCACACCCGCCCCCCGATTGCAACACCCGACCCGCGCTTTCGCCCCAACATTTATGAACAAATTGTAAACATTGTTACAAAAAGGGTTATTTGTCAAAACAGTATGGAAAATCTTTTTTTGTTGTGCTATAATACTATGAACGATTTTGTGCCCGGGCGTTCGTCCGGCGGAAATCCGTAACTACACAAATCAAAAAAAGGAGATAAAAAAAGAAGATGGCAAAGAAGTACGTGTACCTCTTCTCGGAAGGCAACAAGGACATGCGTAACCTCCTCGGCGGTAAGGGCGCGAACCTGGCGGAGATGACCAATATCGGTCTTCCCGTTCCCCAGGGATTCACGATCACGACCGAGGCGTGCACGCAGTACTACGAGGACGGCAGAAAGATCAACGACGAGATCATGGCGGAGATCATGAAGAACGTCGAGATCATGGAAAAGATCAACGGCAAGAAGTTCGGGGATCTGAAGAATCCGCTGCTCGTCTCGGTGCGTTCGGGCGCTCGCGCCTCGATGCCCGGTATGATGGACACCATCCTGAACCTGGGGCTCAACGACCAGGTCGTCGCCTCGATGATCGCGGGCAACCCCGATCCCAAGTTCGAGCGTTTCGTTTACGACAGCTATCGCCGGTTTATCCAGATGTTCTCGGACGTCGTTATGGAGGTCGGCAAGAAGTATTTCGAGCAGCTGATCGACAAGATGAAGGAAGAGAAGGGCGTCAAGTTCGACGTTGAACTGACCGCCGCAGATCTGAAAGAACTTGCCACCCAGTTCAAGGCGGAATACAAGAAGCAGCTCGGCGAGGACTTCCCGTCCGACCCGAAGGAGCAGCTGAACGCCGCGATCCGTGCGGTCTTCCGTTCCTGGGACAACCCCCGCGCCAACGTCTATCGCCGCGACAACGATATCCCGTACTCCTGGGGTACCGCCGTCAACGTGATGCCGATGGTCTTCGGTAACCTGAACGACAACTCCGGTACCGGCGTCGCCTTCACCCGCGATCCCGCGACCGGCGAAAAGAAACTGATGGGCGAGTTCCTGACCAACGCGCAGGGCGAGGACGTCGTCGCCGGCGTTCGTACCCCGATGCCCATCTCCGAGATGGAGAAGAAGTTCCCCGAGGCGTACAAGCAGTTCATCGACGTCTGCGGCAAACTCGAGGAGCACTACCGCGATATGCAGGATATGGAGTTCACCGTCGAGAACGGCAAGCTCTTTATGCTCCAGTGCCGGAACGGTAAGAGAACCGCTCCCGCCGCTCTGAAGATCGCCTGCGACCTCGTGGACGAGGGGATGATCGACGAGAAGAAGGCGGTCCTGATGATCGACCCGCGTAACCTCGACACCCTGCTCCACCCGCAGTTCGATCCCAAAGCGATCAAGACCGCGCAGGCGGTCGCCAAGGCGCTCGCCGCGTCTCCCGGCGCCGCGTGCGGCAAGATCGTCTTCACCGCCGAGGACGCCAAGGCGTGGAAGGCGAAGGGCGAGAAGGTCGTTCTCGTCCGTCTTGAGACCTCTCCCGAGGACATCGAGGGTATGAAGGCGGCGCAGGGCATTCTGACGGTCCGCGGCGGTATGACCTCCCACGCGGCGGTCGTTGCCCGCGGTATGGGTACCTGCTGCGTTTCGGGCTGCTCCGCGATCACCAACTTCGACGAGGAGAACAAGACCTTCGTTCTGGCGGGCAAGACCTACCACGAGGGCGATCTGATCTCGATCGACGGCTCGACCGGTAACATCTACGACGGCGCGATCGCGACGGTCGACGCCACCGTTTCGGGCGACTTCGGCAGGATCATGGCGTGGGCGGACAAGTACCGCAAACTCGCCGTCCGCACCAACGCCGACACCCCGCGCGACGCCAAGAAGGCGCGCGAACTCGGCGCCGAGGGCATCGGTCTCTGCCGCACCGAGCATATGTTCTTCGAGGGCGACCGTATCGACGCCTTCCGTGAAATGATCTGCGCCGACACCGCCGAGGAGCGCGAAGCGGCTCTCGACAAGATCCTGCCGATGCAGCAGGGCGACTTCGAGCAGCTCTACGAGGCGATGGAAGGCAACCCCGTGACCATCCGTTTCCTGGATCCGCCGCTCCACGAGTTCGTTCCGACGAGCGAAGAGGATATCGCGCTGCTCGCGAAGGCGCAGGGCAAGACCGTCTCCGACATCAAGTCGATCATCGCGGCTCTCCACGAGGCGAACCCGATGATGGGTCACCGCGGCTGCCGTCTGACCGTCACCTACCCCGAGATCGCGCGTATGCAGACCAAGGCCGTCATCCGCGCCGCGATCAACGTCACGAAGAAGCACCCCGACTGGAAGCTCGTCCCCGAGATCATGATCCCGCTGATCGGCGAGGTCAAGGAACTCGCGTTCGTGAAGAAGATCGTCGTCGAGACCGCGGACGCCGAGATCGCCGCCGCGAAGTCCAACCTCAAATACGAGGTCGGTACGATGATCGAGATCCCGCGCGCCGCTCTGACCGCGGACGACATCGCGAAAGAGGCGGAGTTCTTCTGCTTCGGTACCAACGACCTGACCCAGATGACCTACGGCTTCAGCCGTGACGACGCCGGCAAGTTCCTCGGCGCGTACTACGACGCCAAGATCTTCGAGTACGATCCGTTCGCGAAACTCGACCAGGTCGGCGTGGGCAAACTGATGAAGATGGCTGTCGAACTCGGCAGAAGCGTCCGTCCCGATATGCACTGCGGTATCTGCGGTGAACACGGCGGCGACCCGACGTCGGTTGAGTTCTGCCACCGTATCGGTCTCTCCTACGTTTCCTGCTCGCCCTTCCGTGTGCCGATCGCTCGCCTCGCGGCGGCTCAGGCAGCCCTGAAGGACTGATCTCCCACCCCGTAAAAACGCCGCCCGCGCAGAAATGCGCGGGCGGTATTTTAATGCCGCGCCCGCAGGCGTCTCGCCTTACCGTCCCCTCCGGCACGCCTGCGTCTCGCGCCGCGCCCCGCAAGGCGTTTTCTTGACTTTCCCCCGTTTTTATGCTATACTTGATCCGATCACTCCGAAAGGATAGTTACCCTATGAAAATGCAAGAGGCGTTCGGCGCGGCGCAGTTCGTCGGGCGAGAGGACAAGTCCGGCTTCGCCGTTCTGCGCGGCCATTTCAAACTGAAGAAAAAAGGGAAGGCGATCCTCCGCGTGGCGGGGCTCGGCTTCTTCACCTGTTTTGTCAACGGCAAAAAGGTCTCCGACGACCGCTTTCTGCCGCTGTTTTCCGACTACGAGGCGCGGGAGAACTATCCCGCGGGCGAAACGCTGACGGGACACCGGCTCTACGTCCCCGAATACGATATCTCCGACCTCGTTACGACGGGCGACAACCTGATCGCGATCAGTTTCGGCGGCGGCTGGTACACCATCACCAGTTACCGTTTCGAGCCGCAATGCCGCTGGGGTGACCCCAAGGCGATCTGGCGGGTCAAAACCGACGAGGGCGACTTCGTTTCGTCGGAAAAGGACCTGATCGCCCCCGGCTACGTCGTCGACTACGAGTTCTCGACCCACGAATTCCAGGACCGGACCAACTTCGATCCCGCGGTCTTCACGCCCGACTTCGACGAGAGCGGGCTTCCGAACGCGACGCTTGCCAAACCGATCGAGACCGAATACCTTCTGACCGACTGTCCCGCCGACCGCGTGATCGAGACCATCACGCCCAAGTTCCTTTGCGAGCGCGACGGGGTCAAGGTCTACGACGCCGGCAAGAATCTGTCGGGGGTCCCGGTTTTTCGGCTCGGGGAAGAGGGGTTTGCCGAGGTTTTCTTCTCGGAGGAGTGTACGAAGGATTGGATGCCCGATCCCGACCACAACTTCAAACAGGAGTATAAAGTCAAGGGCAAACCCGGCTCCGTCGTCTCGCCCGACTTCACCTGGTTCGGATTCCGCTACTTCTCTGTTCTCGGGGACGCCGAGCCGCTGTCGGTCGAGTTCATCCACACCGATCTTCCCGTGACGAGCGGTTTTGAATCCGACAACGATATGCTGAACTGGATCTACAGGACCTCACTCCACACCGAGTTCTGCAACCTGCATACCGGCGTTCCGTCCGACTGCCCGCACATCGAGCGGCTGGGCTACACCGGCGACGGACAACTCACCGCGCTCTCGCTTATGACCATGACCGACGCGAAGCCCCTCTACCGCAAGTGGATCGGCGACATCCTCGACTGCCAGGATACGAAAACCGGGCACGTCCAGTACACCGCCCCCTATTTTCGGTGCGGCGGGGGTCCCGGCGCATGGGGGTGCGCGATCGTCGAGATGCCCTACCTCTATTACAAACAGTACGGCGACGATTCGCTCGCACGTCGGGCGTATCCGCAGATGAAGCGCTATTTCGACTACCTCGAAAATCACTCGGTCGACGATCTGGTGGCGTCGGACAAGGCGGGCGAATGGTGCCTCGGAGACTGGTGTACGCAGACCCGGGTGGTGCTTCCCGCCGCGTTCGTCAACAACTACTACTACGTTCGGAGTCTCACCCGCGCCGTGGAACTTGCCGAACGCTTCGGGTTTGATCCCGATATCCCCGAGTTTGAAGACCGCATCGCCCGCCGCAAAGCCGCCCTCACCGCCGCGTACTTCAACACCTGGGACGGCAACTTTATCGGGGGGCTCCAGGGCGCGAACGCCTTTATGGTCGATATCGGTCTCGGGGACGAGCGCACCTACCGAAACCTCGTCAAGATCTATTCCGAGACCGGGGCGCTCGACACCGGCATCTGCGGCACCGAGGTCCTGCTCCGCGTCCTCTGCGAGCGGGGCGATATCGAACTCGCCGTCAAACTGCTTTCGCCCGACAAACCCGTCGCCTTCAGAGGTTGGCGCGACGCCGGAGCGACCACGCTCTGGGAGTATTTCTGCGGCTCGACCCGCGTCCGCTCGCACAACCACCCCATGTTCGGCTCGGCGGTCACCAACCTGTTCCGCTACCTGCTCGGGATCAAAGACGCCGGCGACGCGGGATTCGATTCGGTCACGATAGCGCCCTATCTCCCCGAGGGGATGAACCGGATCGGCGGCTATATGACCGTCCCGAAAGGGAAGATCTCGGTCTCGATGCTCCGCACCGGCGACAAGATCCATTTTTCGGTCACCGTCCCCGAATCCCTCCCCGCGACCTTCCGCTACGGGGACGTTACCCTCGACCTTCACCCCGGCGCGACCGAACTTACCGTATAACAATGTTGCCCGCGGCAATCTCGCCGTGGGCAACAATTCACGACGGCATCGCCGTCAATTCATGGCGTTCGCGTACGCGAACGCCTCGTTCTTCTCTTGCCGTGCAGAAAACGCAGCCGCGCTCAAACGAGCGCGGCGGCGTTATGGTTGATTCTTATTTCCGATACCAATAGTAGTCACAATAGGTCGATTTCAGAATGGTCGCGTTGATCGAAGCGTTGGTGACCGTCACGTTCGTTCCGCTGCTTGCCCCCTCCGTCTGCGTAATGTACCAACCGGACGAGTTTTGGAACGTGACCGAGGTCAGCCCGGAGCAATCGGAGAACGCACCGTTTCCGATGCTCGTGACGCTGTCCGGAATGGTGATCGAGGTCAGCCCGGAGCAACCGGAGAACGCATAGACCCCGATGCTCGTGACGCTGTCGGGGATGGTGACCGAGGTCAGTTTAGAGCATTCGGAGAACGCACCGTTTCCGATGCTGGTGACGCTCCCGTCGGTCGGAATCGCACTAGTTTTACATCCCAGAATCAGCGTTTTGCTTGCCGTTTCAACCAAACAATTCCCGGCGCTGTGATATACGGGATTCCCGTTTTCGACTGTGATATTTGTAAGCCCGGAGCAACCGTAGAACGCATAGTCTCCGATGCTCGTGACGCCGTTGCCGATGGTGATCGAGGTCAGCCCGGAGCAATAGGAGAACGCCCGCTCGCCGATGCTCGTGACGCTGTTCGGGATGGTGACCGAGGTCACGGAGCAGTTGTAGAACGCATACGATCCGATGCTCGTGACGCCGCTCCCGATGGTGACCGAGGTCAGCCCCTTGCAGCCGTAGAACGCCCGCTCTCCGATGCTCGTGACGCTGTCGGGGATCACGATCCCCGTTATAAGGGAATTCTTAAACGCCTCCTTTGCAATCGCTGTGACGCGGTCTCCGTTTGGCGCTTTTGCGGGAATTACGATCTCTCTGTCCATACAGATACCGGGGCCGGTCAACGTACAGGTCCCGTCCCCGTTGGTGATAAAGGCGAGTCCTTCCGACGCGGGAACGGATCCCTTTTCTTTCCCGCACGCGGCGAGCGCCAAAGTGACGAACAGGACGAGAACGAGCAGAGCGACGATTTTCAGGACGGTCTTTTTCATCGGTTTATCCTCACTTATCGTTTGGTCGGGATTTGCATAATAGTATATTATTCTACTACTTTATTCCATCTTTGTCAACCTGTTGCGACAAAACCCCCGCGGCGATTCCGCCGCGGGGAACGTGCTATTCAACCTAAAGCAAAGGAATAAAGTATAGTTTCGGCTATTGAACCGCGCAACGGCGAGCGGCGAGCCGTTGCGCTAACTTCATTTCCATAATGAAGTTCTTTGCCCCACTTTCCTTACCACGCCCGCGCGGGGGATGCGGTCGTGCCCCGAAAGAAAGTGGGAAAAACGTTTCCCCTCACCGTCCCCGAATCAATATCGCCACCCCCAAAGCGATACGGTAGAGACCGAACGGGAACAGACCGCGGCGGCGGACGAAGGCGAGAAGATACCGGATCACCGGGAGCGAGACGAGATAAGAGACGAGGAATCCGAGCAAGAGGAGCAGGACCGCCCGCGGGTCGAGTTCGTACCCCGGCAAACCCGCGGCGGAGCAGACGGCGAACTTGGCGATTTTAAGGCAAGAGACGCCGAGCATCACCGGGATCGCCATCAAGAACGAGAACTCCGCCGCCGCGGGATCCGAGACGCGAATGACGCGCCCGCCGAGCAGACACGACCCGCTGCGCGAGGTGCCGGGGACGATCGAAAGCAGTTGAAAACATCCGATCACAAGCGCCCGCACGCACCCGATCTCCCGCCAATCGGAAACCGTCGCGCGGGGGCGCGGGAGCAGGAACAGAACGCCGTAAAAGAGCAGGGCAAACGCCACCACCCTGACGCGCAGGGGATCCGAGAGCAGACGGTCGAGCGCGTCGTCAAGCAAGAGCCCGCCGACAGCCGCGGGGATCACGCCGACAAGGATCGGGCGCCAGAGGACGAGGGTGCGGCATAGACCTTTTTCTCGGACCGCGAACAGCGGCGAGCGGCGGGCGTAGAGCGTCGGGACGGCGAGGATCGCGCCGAGTTGGATCACGTAGAGAAAAAGGGCGAAAAAAGGCGCGGAGAACGAGGAAATTGCGAGCCACCCCCCGAAAAGCAGGAGGTGGCCCGTAGAGCTGACGGGGAGCCACTCGGTGACCCCCTCGACAAGCGAAAGAACAAGAACTTTACACGTCTCGGAAAACGGGGCGGCGAACTTCAATCGCACTCGCCCGCGCGGGCGCGGCAGCGGAGCAGATCCCCCGAAGAAACCGGGAAGGGGACGGGAAGCCGAAACTTCATCCCGGGATGCGGGGTGGCGTCGATCCCGTTTCCGTTTTCGTCAAAGAGCGCGGAAACCGTAAACGCCCGCCCGAACAGACCCGGCGAGAGGATCTCGACCTCGTCCCCGACGGTCAGTTTATTGCGCTGTTCCAGGAGGGCGAGCTCGGTCTTTTCGTCGTAGCCGACCACGGCGGCAAGATACGATTTCTCCCCGAGATAGCCGGGGCGCGAGACCACGTTCGGATCGTCGTGCGGGTTGCCGTAGTAGAAGCCGGTCGAATATTCGCGGTGCGATACGCTCTCCAGTTCCGAGAGCAGGCGCGGATCGACGGTTTTTTCTCCCCGGGCGAGCGAATCGAGCGCCATCCGATAGGCGTTCGTGACGGCGGCGACGTAGAGGGCGCTCTTCATCCGCCCCTCGATCTTCAGCGAAGAGACCCCCGCTTCGGCAAGGTCGGCAAGGTGTTCGATCATCGAGAGGTCGCGCGACGCGAGGATAAAGGTCCCGCCCGCGTCTTCCTCGACCGGGATCGGCTCGTCGGGGCGGCTCTCTTCGATCAGCTCGCCCGAAAGCCGACCGACCCGGTACTTCCAGCGGCAGGGCTGCGTGCAGTCGCCGCGGTTGGCGTCCCGCCCGGTGAAATAGCCCGAGAGCAGGCAGCGCCCGCTGTACGAAACGCACATGGACCCGTGTACGAACGCTTCGAGCGCGAGGTCTTCGGGTATCTTCCGTTTGATCTCTTTGATCTCGGAGAGCGACAGTTCCCGCGCCAGAACGATCCGCCGGACCCCCATCCCGTACCACGCGCGGCAGGCTGCGCTCGACACGGCGTTCGCCTGGGTAGACAGGTGGATCGGGGTCCCCGGCAGCCGCTCGCGGCAGAGCAGGATCACGCCGGGATCCGAGACGATCAAGCCGTCGGGTTTCACCCGTGCGAGCAGATCGAGATAGGATCCGAGCGCCGGATATTCGTTTTCGTGCGGGGTCGCGTTGACCGTCACGTACGTCTTGACGCCCCTTGCGTGAGACTCGGAGACGGCGGTTTCAAGGTCGGCGGGCGAGAATTCGGTCGAAGCCGCGCGAAGCCCGAAGCCGGGACCCGCAAGGTAGACGGCGTCGGCGCCGAAGTTGATCGCGGCGCGGAGTTTTTCGAGATTGCCGGCGGGGGAGAGCAGTTCCATCTCGTGATTCCTTTCGTTCAAGATTCCGGGACGCAGATCAGATCGACGTCCCACCCGGGGAGCGACCGTCTCCGGCGCAGATACAGCCGACAGCCGGGACAGAGCCGGGCGAGCAGATGCGGGAGCGAAAACAGATCCTCGCTCCGGTGATACGCCGAGACGAGAAGCGACGGGCGGCAAAGCGAGAGCGTCTTTTCCGCTCCGCGGAGAGCCCCGGCTTCGGAGCCCTCGACGTCGAGTTTGATGAAATCGACCGGCGACCCGGCGAGCAGTTCGTCGACCGTTTTGACCTCGACCGTCTCCCGCCTCGCCTCGTGCGACTCCCGGAACAGGGTCGAGTTGCGGTTGCCCGACGCGAAGAGCGGCGCCTCGCCGGGTGCGTCCGAGAGCGCGCAGCGGAGGGGGGTTATCGCCGCGCGGGTCTCGCGATCCCGGTAAGCGAGCAGACGGCGGTAGTTGCGCTCGTCGGGCTCGACGCAGAGGATCTCGCGTAACGACGGCGCGCGATCCGTCAGCGCCCGCGCCGTGTCGCCGTCGTAGGCGCCGCCGTCGAGCGCGACCCGGAAACGGTCGGTCGGCAGGATCGAAAACGGGTCGTATCCGGCGTCGGAGGAGGCGAGCAGCGGGGCAAGTTCCCCCGACAGTTTATACGCGAGCAGGGAAGAATAGACCTCCCGCGAGCGTTCGTCCGAAAACAGCGCGAGCGCCTTTTCGATCTCGTCCCGGTGCGCCTCTGCAAACGCGAGGTCAAAGACGGTTTCCCCCGCGACGGGAAGATCGGGGATCAGAAGTTCGACCCGCCGCGCGAGTTTTTCGATCCCGTCTGTCACAAAGGGATCGCGCGACGCGAAGCAGAGCAGAACGACCGGGTCGTCCCACCTTTCGAGCGCCTCGTCGAGCGACAAAACGGGAAAGCCGCGAAAGGTCTGCCCCCTCGCGTGATCCGGGCTGACGAAGACCCCGGCGGCAGAAACGCCGAGCCCTGCG
>CACZAZ010000019.1 GCA_902779285.1 uncultured Ruminococcus sp. | reverse complement strand
CTCTCTTGTTGTAAAAATGTTATCGGGTTTGTAAGCCGGGTCCTGAGCGTAGTAAACTACGCCGCGGTCATCTATCCGCGCCGCTTAAAACCGTTCTGTCAAGTGGGGTCCTGCTTGTTTGCTTCTTCCGCGATCTTCGCGGCTTCCGTCTTGATCCGCGCCTCTTCTTCCGCGACCCGGACGACGTATCTCTTCTCTCTCAAAATACCGTCGATAAAGAGGAAATAGACCGCGCAGAGAACCAGCGCGACGATCGAGACGACCGAAACGGTGCTCCACGCCACCTCGCCAAGATGCGAGAAGGTGAACTTTCCGGTATCGGCGTCCTGCAGATGCGCGGCGATCGCAGCCACGTCGAACATCAGGGCGCCGACCGTCACCAGCCGGATCGCGAACGAGAGGACCGAATGAGAGGTTTTGCGCACCGCCTCGGAGGGGAAGCGACGGGGAATATCGTAGGAAAAATCGAGGATCGACCCGATGTAGAGCGTCGCAATCAAGAGAACGATGGTTTCGGGGATCATATACGTCGCGTTATAGACGAGCGAGTAAATAACGGCGGCGCCGCCGGGGATCGAAATGTCGCGCCAGACCGTCACGCCCGACAGAAAATGAAAGACGAAGCGGAGCCCCGAGACCAGCAGCGCCCCGAAGATCAGCGCCGTTTCCTGCGATCTGCCCTGTTTACGAAAGATGCCGCCCAGCCCGGAGACGAGGAAGGCAAGGATGTAATCGAGCAGGGCGACGGCGATCACCGACCGCCATCCCGTGACCCAACTGAACACCGAGAGCCCGGTGAGCAGCTGCACGACCGAGAAGACCAGCCCGGATCCCAGCCCCCACAGGGGACCGTTGCGGTACGCGACGATCAGGATCGGGAGCATCGAGGCGCAGGTGACCGAGCCCCCGTAGGGCAGTTCCGCGAGCTTGATCAGGCTCAGAACGACCGCGAGCGCGACCATGACCGCGCTTTCGACGAGCCGACGGACGAAGAGTGTGTTTTTGGATTGACTGACTTGCATTGTTTCTTTCCTTTCGGATATAAAAGATACCGCACAGGATACACCCGTGCGGTAGTCGTTCAAACGATCTCCCTACGACGGCATTATCCGTATCAGGTGAAGGGTTCGGATCTCTCCGTCTCAGCCGCGGGAAATTTCCCGTAGGCACCCCTGATCTGTATTCTGTTTCGGTTCGTGCGGTAGTATAGCACTTTCGGTCGTTTTTGTCAAGAGGATAACCGAAAAAAGTTCACGGATCGCCGGAATACGACGGTCCTTATTTTGCGAAGATTTTGAACGCCGAGACGATCCCGTAGGACGCCAGCGTCATGATCACCCCCGCCGTCAGAACGCCGAGGAACACCGCGAGCAGCGCCCGCCACTTCTTCATCCCGAAGAGCGCGGCGACGAGCGACCCGGTCCACGCCCCCGTGCCGGGGAGGGGGATCGCGACGAACAGGTACAGCCCGAGAAACGCGAGCGTCCCGACGGCTTTGTTTTCTTGTGGGGTCTTTGCTGCCTCGGTTTCAACCGCGGTCGGGTCGACGGTCTCGGTTTGCGGCGCGACGGTTTTCGCGGCTTCGCCCGTTCCGGCGCGTTTCGCCATCTTTTTCGCGCCCTTTTGCGCCTTGCGTTCCAGCCAATCCACCAATCCGACGAGGATGTGATGCCGCCGCATAAAGGCGAACAGGACGGGGATCAGGAGCAGAATGAACGGCACGGGGATCATATTCCCCACGACCGTCAGCGCGTACGTCCACCCGAAGGGCAGCCCCTTCGCCGCGGCGTAGGGGATCGCTCCGCGCAGTTCGACGATCGGGATCATCGAGATCAGGAAAACCAAAAGATACTTTTTCAAGGGTCAGGTTCCTTTCCGAGAGGTTCTCACGAATCGAAGAAGGTCATACCGTCGACCTTCGCGCGCTCGGCTTTGGGGTACTCGAAGCAGGGGGAGACCCGGAGCAGTTCGGCGTAGCGCTTGGACTCATATTTCGCCATATTGAGATCGTGGAGCAGGTAGTTGCCGCACCCCTCCGGGGTCGCGCCGGGGACGGGTCCCTCGAACGCGGCGCAGTAGTCGAACGCGCGGATGAGGACCGGGCAGAGTTCCTCCGCCGAGGGACGACCCTTCACGATCAGGTAGAATCCGGTGAGGCAGCCCATCGGACCCCAGTAGACGATCCTGTCTTTCCACTCGGGGTCGTTCCGGAGGCGGGTCGCGACGATATGTTCGATCGTGTGCATCGCGTTGGGGTGGATCGCCGGCTCGGCGTTGGGGCGTTTCATCCGCACGTCGAAGGTGGTGACGAAACCGCCCGCGACCGTATCGACGCGCGATTCGTAGATCCCCGGCAGGATCCGGGTGTGATCGACTTGAAAACTCGGGATCAGGTCCATGTGATATCTCCTTTTCGCCCCGGGGGGCGGTCTTGATTTTTACCGTTTTAATCGGAAACGTCGACGTCCGGCGTGATGCGGACGGTATACTCGGGGAACGCCTCCCGGATCGACTCCGCGATGGCGTCGAGCGTCGCCCGCCGGTCTTTGATTATCCATCGCCGCCTTTTCCTTTCGCTTTCTTCCCGTAGTCTTTTCCGTAGACGTCGGTATAGTAGTCCACCCGCTCCGAGCGGTCGAAGATCGGGGGATAGAGATTTTCCTCCGGCGTGAGAGCGGCGAGCCGGCAGACCTCTTCGTGACATCGCTTGACGAGGTCGGTCTCGCGCTCCTTCATATCCAGCGTCTCGTCGGGCAAAAGCGGCTCTCCGATCGTCAGATCGAGCAGCGCGATCTGTCGGAACAGTTTGCGCCTTATCCACCCCGGTTTCCGGTAGGTAAACGCCATCGGCACGATCGGTTTCCCGGTCCGGCAGGCAAGGTAGCCGATCCCCGGTTTGAACGGACGGACGGGGCGGTAATACTCCCACATACTTCCCTCGGCGTAGACGTGCAGCCACCCGCCGTCAAGATACTCTTTCGTCGCCTTCATACACGCGGCGGTGGCGCGCACGCCGCTGTCGGGGATCGGGATCCCGCCGACCATACGGATCAGTTTCTTGTTCTCGCCCCGCACGTTCTCCGCCCAGACCAGAACGTCGGTGCGGCGCGGACGGAGGGCGTACATCACGGCGATATAGTCCCAGAAATGGACGTGGTTGGAGCAGGAGAGCGCCCCGCCCGCGAGCAGTTCCTTGTGCTTTTTCAGATTCTTCCGCCCCTTGACGCGCAGCCCCAGACGGATCTTCGCGACGGGAAACGCGAGAAGGAACAGCCCCACCCGCATCCAGAACCGCTTGAAGCGGAAACCGGGCGAACGGTCGACGTAGGGATAATTCGCGTCGAAGACCGCGCCGTCGTTCTTTTTCAGGATGATGTAGTGCCGGTCGGTCTCTTTCGGGTAGGGGTATTTGTCGGTTTTCGGATCAAATCCCATATTTTGCTCCCTCGATAGGTTGATTATTCGATCTCTCCGCCGCCTATGACCTCGTCTCCGTCGTAGAAGACGGCGGACTGTCCCGGCGTGATCGCGCGCTGCGGACGGTCAAACTCGACGCGGGCGCGCCCCCCTTCAAGCGGGGTGACGGTCGCCGGCTGCTCGGTCTGGCGGTAGCGGATCTTGACGGCGCAGCGGATCGGTCCCGCCGGAGTTTCGCCCGCGATCCAGTTGACGTCCGCAACGCCGCAGGACGATTCGTAAAGATCCTCGTCCCGTCCAAGCAGCACCTTGTTCTCCGCGACCAGGATCCGCTTGACGTAGAGCGGCTCGGAGTACGCGATCCCGAGCCCCCGGCGCTGTCCGACGGTGTAGCGGCTGATGCCCTTGTGCCGCCCGATCACCCGCCCGTCCGGGAGAATAAAATCGCCCTCGGGCTCGCTTTTGCCGGTATAGCGCGCGATCACCGCGGCGTAATCCCCGTCGGGGACGAAACAGATATCCTGACTGTCGGGTTTGGCGGCGTTCAGAAATCCGTTTTCGGCGGCGATCTTCCGCGCTTCTTCTTTGGTGAGGTCTCCGAGAGGGAAGAGGGTCTTCGCAAGTTCCTTTTGCGTCAGGTGGTAGAGGACGTAACTCTGATCCTTCGAGGGGTCGCGCGCCTTGCAAAGCGCCCGTCGTCCGTCGCGGTATTCGATCCTCGCGTAGTGTCCCGTCGCCAGGGCGTCGTAACCGAGTTCCTCCCCCCGACGGCGGAGCAAGCCGAACTTCATGGTCTTATTGCAGTCTACGCAGGGATTCGGCGTCCGTCCCGCGAGGTACCGCGAAACAAAGCGGTCGATCACCTCGCGCCTGAATTCGTCCGTCATATTGAAGACGTGGAACGGGATCCCCACCCGCCGCGCCACGCTCCGCGCGTCCTCCGCGTCGTCGACGGTGCAGCAGCCGCCGTCGTGGGAGAGGTCGTCGGGGCAGAGTTTCATCGTGCAGCCGACGCAGTCGTACCCGCTTTGCGCGAGCAGGTACGCCGCGACCGAACTGTCCACCCCGCCGCTCATGGCGACGAGAACTTTTGCTTTACTCATCTGTGTTGCGATTCTCCTTTTTCGGCGGGAGCGGGATCAAAACCGAGGTCCTTGCCCGGTACGCCTCGTAATCGGCGCGGCGCTCGAGATTGTGTTTTTCCATCATCGGGATCGAAACGAAAAGGAACAGAGCGAAGATCGAGAGGAACCCGAGTCCGAGATACCATTTGCCCGCCCCGGTGAGAAGATAGCAGAGGAAAACGCCGAGCCAGAAGGTCAACTCCCCGAGGTAGTTCGGGTGCCGCGACCAGCGCCAGACCGACGCGTCGCAGGTGCGCCCCTCGCCCGCGTGTTCCCGGAGAAAACGGTGGATCGCCCGGTCGGAAACGAGTTCCAGCGCTACCCCGGTCAGCATCACGAATAATCCTATGAGGAGCCGCGGATCGAACCCCCCGGTCCGAAGAACGCCGAAGCCCCCGACAAGACCCAGATACACAACGATCGTCGGGATAAACTGCAGCCCCGCGAAATTGATGAAGAAGAATCCGACGGGGGAGCACTTCTCGCGGAATTGCCGGTAGCGCCAATCCTCGCGGCACAGCCCCTTGTAGGTCAGCGCCCAGTTCCCGGTCAGACGGATCGCCCAGAGGCAAACGCAGGTAAAGAACAGGATCGCGTTCGGGGAGAACAGACGGTACTTCACCATCGCGAGCAGCAGCATCACGACCGGCGCGACGCTCCAATACGGGTCGTAGAGCGAGGTGTCGGGGATAAAGCACGTGACGATGAAGATCACCATCGTCGCCGCCGCGGTAAAGACCGCCTCCGCGAGCAGAAGATCGTCGATCAGGGAAAAGGGGATCGCGCCTACGGCGAACGCGGCGGCGTAGAGCAGCAGATTGACCAGCAATCCTTTGGTTTTCGCTTGCATCGGGGTTTCCTCGTTTCTTTCTTCAATAATCACTTTCGTTTGGCAGCACTTTCAAGCAGATTCTTTGTTATCATTCTGCCGATTTCTTTTGAAGGTGTTCCTGCCATTTCATCATTCCATATTTGAATGACTTTTTTATCGACGATTCTTTGAAGTTTCAAAAGCACTCTTGATGCGCGATACATTTCGGTACTTGGTTCATATTGAACACGGGTTGAGATTCTATCGTTTTTGTAGGGGATCGGCAAAGATTGATCTCCCGAATGATCGCGTATCATTCTTGTATAATTGCGATACAGTTTCGGACATTGAGAGTTCAAAAGACTTGGAAGATTCTCAAAAAAGTATTTGTCGACCATAGAAGCCGCAGAATACGACGAGATCTTTCCGTCAAGCGGATTGATATAAACGTGATTGAAAAAGTCTATATCGACAATGCAGCCGTGAATCCGCCCTTCTCCGCCAAACTGTTTTATTTCTTCCGATACACGTTTTTGAAATGCTAAATAGTCGGACACAAACAATCTGACGGATTCGGAATAGTTGAGCATTTTTTCGTAGTAGTACTGTATAGGATGTTCCAGCGTTTTAATATGACCGCCCATCAACAGGAACAGTTTTCCGTTTTCCTTTTCCGCGACAAACATATAGGTCTGTTCGCGCTTCAACATATAGATCTTGGCAAATAATCTGTTAAAATCGATGCCATTGTTTATTCCACGATAGAATAGCCGATAATCTTCCGCTGTGATTTCGTGAATCCCGTCAGGATAATCCGAGAACCAATCGTAATCCATATTGATCGAGAAATGTTTTAACGCAATCTCTTTTCGTTTATAGCCGATTTGATTGTCGGAATAGATCCGCGTTTTTCCGTCGTCGAAATACTTGTTGATGTGTCGGTGTCCGTTGACGTAAACGAAACCGTCAGTTGTCTTTTTGTCGAGCAGCCAGTCGTCGATCGGCATATGGGTAAAGACGATCACGTTTTTATCGTACAAGGCGCGGGATACTTTGCGGTGCAGTTCGTTGAATTTTTCGCACTCCTTTATTTCCAGCTCTCTATCGACGGTGCCTCTGTATATGCCCTGATTTGCGTTGAACGTCGTGTTGTTTCCGGCAAAACCCATACCGCCGAATATGATCAGGTACGCATCCCTCATTTTTGCCCGCTGAGCCAGCAATCCCCGTTGACGGTGGATGTGTCAACACAGTAGAAGAGATTGTTTTGTACCAGATGCATTCCTTCCCCTTTCAGAACCCAACGATAGAAATGGATTATTTCATCGAGGGGGGCGACCGGAAAAGACCACAATTCATGATTCCCGAGCGTGAAAAACAAGCTGGGTTTTATAAAATGATCTGGGTTTTGATAAGCTGCAAGGTATGAAACAAATGATTGATAAATCGACGAATCACTTGATATGTCTCCGCCTATCAAACAGATTCTCGAACAATCGTTCTTGATCGTCCTCGCAATCTTACGAAGAACGAAGTGACGGTCTTCATTTGTTCTACAGTGATATGCGATGAAACGGTGAAGCAGATGTAGATCAGTGATGTAAGCAACGGGACTATCATAATCTCCGTTTGCTTCATGCGGTGGTTGTTCAACTGCGCACGAATCGGATTCGTTCTGTTCGATCACATCAAAAGATAAACGATCTTGCGTTTCGTTTGGCATCAAATTCAGTGGAAATTGCAGTTGTATGGCTACTTCGCTTCTGACTTTTAGACCGTCAATTCTCAGATTGGGTAATCCGGCAATGTTTTCAATCCCGTCGCACATAATCAAATCGGCGTTTGATAGGTCGCCTTTAAGATAATGTACGAAGTCAAAAAACCAATCGTATTCTACGTGTTCTTCGTCAACTACTTCTCCGTGCGAATCAAAATAAGTAGTAGAAACATGGAAACAATTATTCCGATATTGCTTTTTCAAAGCGAAAGATGCATATTCTTTGACATAGGGAGATTCAGCAGGACGTTTAACACCATATTTTTCTATGTTATCATTTGTTAGCGGCGCGTTTTTTAAATCGCAACTTGAGAGTTCGGCGCCCATCTCTCGGGCAAAACTTTCAAACGACAAATAGTAGTCTGTATAGATTCCACAATGTACAAGCGCTTGGTCTTGATATACATCGTAAGAAATACAGTACATATAATCGCTTTCGTTAAAATAACCGCGCTTAACGATGTGGTTTGAAGAAGAAATGACCTTATCCAACCATTTTTGTGTTTTTTTGATTGTGTTGCGATATACCGGATAGCGAGTAGTGGGGTACGCGTCTCTGCATTGTTGAAGAAGCGTTTTTGCTACTTCTTCTCCATAATGAAAGAGAATGCCCGTGCATATTCTTTCTTTTGAAGTGAACGGACTTGACGGGAATAGCATAAAAGGAAGAACGTCTTTTAATCCTTCTTCGCTTTTTTGAAGCATTAGAGAAAAGAAGATTGCTTCAGAATTGTAATCAAAAAGGTTTCCTGCGTCTGTCTTCAACAAAGTCTTGAAATGCTTGTATTTCGAAACGAGGTTGTCAAACGATTTAATGGGGGTAATCTTTTGAAACCATGTCGATAACTTGGCGATTACGGATTGCATCAAATCGCAATGATCTCGGCGGCTTTTCTGGTTTGAGAATCGCGTTTGTTCTTGTTTTTTCCTTCGTTCATCACAGTCGCTGAATTGACTGGTGATAAATGCATCAAAATTGATCTTTGAACATCTTATGGAAAACTTTTTGATTTCTTTTTTTGAAAACTGATACCCATAAAAACAAGAACGTTCATAGATATCTCCGCAAACGAAAGCAAAAAACTCGCCAAAATCTGTGAAATCGTGCCTGATCTTTTGGCACTCATCGTTTACGAGTTCAAACCGAAACGCGAAGAACGCCTTTTTCAGTATGTCATATCCACGTTCTGCAAGAATCGAAAAACGGAGATTGTTTTTTTCGATATATTTTAAGACGCGAGTTTGGTCCCAAGACCATAGTTTTTCAAATGGCGTTTCGGATTGAATGGCTTTTTTCACAATTCGAGGCAAATATGAGGAAGAGCGGGTTGACCGGCGGGTCATCTTAAACATTGTTACTCTCCTTTCTTTGCCTCGTTTCTTTATTTCAGTATGGTCGTCTGACCGTTCAGTTTGCAGTTCTTTTTGTCGATATACAGGTTGTCGTCGGCGCGGGAAACGCACTTCTGGTAGGTGTCGGAATCCCCCTCGATCTTGTCGAATCCGATCCCGACCGAGATAACGTAGAGCGCCTGCTTCCGGAAACAGTCTTCCTCGATCCGGCTGCGGATCTCCCCGATCATCCGGTCGATCTCGGGGGCGTCTGCGGATTGGGCGATCAGGATGAACTCGTCCCCGCCGTACCGCCCGAGGAAGGTCGGGTAGGTCCGCGCGTCGACGATCCGTTTCAGCGCCTCCGCGACGATCACGATCGCCCGGTCGCCCTCGGCGTGTCCCAGGTTGTCGTTGATGCGCTTGAAGTCGTTGATGTCGATCATCAGAACGTAGGTCGATCCGTCCTTACGCGTTCCCTGAGAGATATAGCGCGCGAGCTGCCCCCGGTTGTTCAGCCCGGTCAGGGGGTCGACCGAGATCTGTTTCTCCATCGCCTGGATGTAGAAGATCAGCATTAAGACCGTGCAGCAGAAGCAGAAGAGCGCCCCATTGGGGAGCAGCAGCATCTGCGCCAGCCCGCCGACGATCACGATCAGGGGGAAACAGCCGATATAGACGTGCTTGCGCTTCTCGTCGGGATTGGTCTCGCCCCCGACGCGTCTGAGCGAATAGAAGAGTGACGCGAAGATGTAGATGATCGGGACGGTGACGAGGAACGCTCGGAACAGGGGGGTCGTGCTGCGCATATCTTCCAGCAGCAGATCCGGTGCGACGGTGAAAATGACGATCAGGGCGACGGTCGACGCCAGAAACGGACAGAGCAGGGCGATCACCGTTTTGGTTTTGTCCCTGTTCGGCACCTGTTCGACCGTCATCGCGTAGCGCAGCCAGAAGAACGTGATCGCCGCCATGAACAGATAGTCGAGGAAGTTCACGGCGCAGACCAGAGCGTCGTTTGCCGGGATCACCCCGGAGAGGATCCCCGCCCAGATCGTGTCCGAGACGAAGTACCCCATGAACGCGAGCAGCGTCCTGTCGAATTTGATCAGTTTTTCCTGCCTGTCCTGACGGAGCAGATTATGCGCCAGCATAATGCCGAAGATGACGACGCATACGGCGTTGGATTCCAGATAATGCTGAAAATACGGAGGCATAGCGGTTTGTTCTCCTTTGCGGTTTGATTCTGTCAGATCTTTTCGGTCAAACGAGTTGCTTCAAACGAGTTGCCCGGGGAGCTTCAACTTCTTTTTCGGCGGGAAACCCCGGTCGAATTCCTCGGCTTTGTCGGGGTCGACGTAATAACCCGCGGGGGTTTTGTAAACGCCCGTGATCCCGTTAAGGTACCCGGGGATCAGTTCGCGGCAGAGAAAGAACGATTGGTCGGCGTCCTTCGGCATATCGTGATAGAAGATCCCGAACTTGCGGGCGTAGTCAAACCCCGACTTGCCGTAGAAACCGATATTCCCCTCGAACAGCACCGCGCCGAAGCCCATCTCCCGCGCCCGTTCGAGCGAGTAGTCGAGCAGGCGCTTGCCGTATCCCTTTCGTTTCAGGGGCGGGGTGATACAGATCGGTCCCATCGTCAGCACGTCAACCGTTCTGCCGTCGTCGGCGTCGATCACCGTCTTCATAAACATATTCTGTCCGATGATCCCGCCGTCCTTTTCCATCACCAGATCGAGTTCCGGGATAAACGCGGGATCCCCTCGCAGCTCGTGGATCACGAAATGCTCGAGACACCCGGGGCGGTAGACGTTCCAGAACGCCTCGCGGATCATATTCTCGACGAATCGGTAGTCCTCGGGTTTCTCCAAACGAAATACAACGTTGTCGGTCATGTTTTTTCCTTTCATCTTGTCGCGCAGCGACGTATCCGCGAACGCGGGATCACAGGCGGTCTTTGACGATCAAAGGTACTTTTTCAGCACGTCGCTTTTATCCGTGCCGGTTTGCGTTTCGTAGAGGATCGGCATCATTGTCAGGCGGCGACCTTTGATCGTGACGGTCGAGAGGATCGCGATGTGGAACTTTTCGCCTTCGATCCCGATCCAGACGCTTTTTCCGTTCTTGAGGTAGAAATGATGAAACTCTATCGCTTCGTTGTACGCAAGAGTGCGGAAGCGGTCAAATCCCTCGTGTTCGGCTGAAAACTGTGCAAGGTACAGTTCCTCCGCTTTTTGTCTTCTCTTGTTCGGCAGGCGGATCGTCAGGAACAGGAACCCGACGTAAAGCGGGATCCCGCAGCCGAACGCCGTGCCGACGAGAACCCCGGACCTTGTTACGCCGTTCGCGTACAGGATCAGAGGAACGAGGAAGAACGAGACCGCGGGCGCAAGCGAGTGAACGATCCCCCAAACCGGCAGCCCGACAACCACGAAGAAGGAGTACACGACGACCGTAAGCCCGGTCAAAACGAAGCCGATCGCGAGCGCGGGGTCGAGGGAGACGAACGAGAAGACGGCGCAGGAGCCCAAAGCGACGGTCAGACCGAGAAAGAACAGAATGAGAAAGACCGTGCGCCGCGCCTTGTGGGAATACCAGAGCGGCAAGTCGGTTTCGACGTCGTCCGGTACGCGGAACTCTTCCCGGATCACCCGATCCTGTTCCTTTTGATCCCGGATCGACTGTGTCAACAGCTCGCGTTTTTCCTTGTCCAAAAGGTCGAAGATCGCGCCTTGCGTCACAATGACCGGGCCGATCAACAACATGGCGACCGCTATGCCGATCGAACGGAGCGCGTCGTTATCCCGCCCGAAGACGATGGGAATAACGAGAGTGAGAACGATCACGATCGCAACGTAGAGAGCGATCAAAAGGATCCGAAGTATCTTTTTCTTCCGTTCTTTCATAGAAGACCTCGTTTTTTGTGAATTGACGCTGCGCGTCATGAATTGATGCTCGCAAGCTCGCATCGTGAATTCTCGCTTCGCTCCGTGAATTGAATTGCGCCCGCCTAACCTTAATGCCCCGCAGGGCAATTCATGCCGACAGGCAATTCACGCGCCGTTAGGCGCAATTCATTGGATATTTACAGGCACCGCCTGTAAATTTCCTCAATATCCTCCGTCGTCAGCGGAACGAACGCGTTTTTGAGATACCCGCCCCGGTTCGCGTGCGCAGCAGGCGCCCGTTCCAAGCCTTCCCCTTGGAGGGGAAGGTGCCGCGTAGCGGCGAATGAGGTGTTCCTATGGTTGCTTTCTGCTTTCCTTATTCTTTCTTCTCGAAAGAGCGGATTTCTTTCTGCCGCAAACGGGACAGCCGCTTCCGTTTTTTCTGGAGTAAGGCGCAGCTTCCCATTTGTGCCCGCACACGGAGCAGATCCACTTGACTTTGATATGCGAAGACGAAGCAATCTCAAATGCCGACGTCGTGTTTTCCGGAGAGTATTCTGCCATCAGTTCAGGGCAAACGTCACCGAGTGAGCCGTGCTTTCTAACCATCGCCGCCCGGAGCAGATCGGGGTTTGCCTTGTCTGCACATTTTCGGCATCCCGTGCCTGTTTTGCTTCTCCTTGAAACCGGCGCTTGGTATTCATACCCGCACTTTTTGCACTTCCACCAGACGGGCTTTTGTGAACCAACGTGCGTAAAATGAGGGTCAATGCCGACGTTTTTGGAGTAGTCCCATTCTTCCAACAGTTCCGGGTGTACGGTTGCCAGATCGTTATATCCCGGGAACAATCTATATCCGGCACATTTGGGACAACCGCGCCCGTGTTCCCGGTTGGAGATCTTGGATTGCCATTCGTGCCCGCATTTGGAACACTTCCACCATACCTTCCGATCGGAAGCTCTCGGGAACAGTTCCGGAGAGATCTCTCCGTTTTTCTCATAATTCCATTCTTTGAGTAACAACGGATTTGAGATTGAACCGTTCTTTTTCACGGCGAGCATACGGTGCGGAGATGAAAGATACTTGTCTTTGCAAAACGGACAACAACTGCTGCTGATATTGCCTTCGTATTCAGCACCGCAATCGGGACAAACCCACCATGCGACGAAATTGCTTTTCGGCTTGAACATAGTCGGCTTTAGAGTACCGTTCTTTGTCGGATGCCATTGTTTTGCTTTTTCGGGATTTGCTTCCGCAAAAGAATGTTTGATCTCCGTTGCGTAGCGCATAATCTCAAATCGATCGCGATGCAGGTCGACGTCGACGGGACAAGTTCGATAGGATCCCCGGAAATAGATCCTTTGCAGAATTCCATGGATGACCTCCGTAAAACCTTCTTCGCTTTCAAAGTCATCAAACGACAGGATCTCATTTGCCAAATACGGTTCAAATTCTTTTGGCATTTGCTCTTTTATGCGAATTAATTTGATATTGTTCTTTTGACACAGTTGAAACTTGCGTTCTTCCCGCTCAAAACCGCTGTTTTTGTGCCAAGCAGCACCGTCGTATTCAATAGCAAACCGTATTTCCGGAATATAAACGTCAAGTTCAAACTTCCCGAATCCTTCGGGCTTGAATCTGCTCAACGTTTCCGGGTACAGTTTTTTGACGTAATAATATATTGCCTGTTCACGAAATGACGTTTGCTTTCTACTGTTGCAAATCGGGCAATTCGTTCCGTTCCACCCCGTCTTTTTTGCTCGATCCAACAAATTGGCTTGGTATTCGTGTCCGACAGGGCAGAGCCACCAGATCATTTTTCTCGAACCGTAAAGAACGTCCGTGGGCTTCAGATCGCCGTTCTTTGTTGGATGCCATTCTTTTGCAATGTCGGGGTGCGTTGTCGCAAGATCTGTGACGCCGGGAACGACGACCTTTCGACCGCAACAGGGACAACCGCGTCCGTGAGTTCTGTTTGAAACTTTTGCTTTCCATTCATATCCGCAGATGTGGCATTTCCAAAAGACATATTGTGCGGAATAATTGGTGACTTCTGACGGAAGAAACGAGTTCTTTTCATAGTCCCAATCTTTCAGTAGTTTTTCATCCGAAAGGCATCCGTTTTGGCACAGGGAAAGCAGATGTCGTTTTTCTCCTCTTTTCTTTCGGGAACACTTCGGGCAGTTAATCGCTTTCTCGGCGGCTTCATGTATCATACCGCGCCATTCATGCCCGCAAATGTGGCACTTCCAATTAACGCGAGTGATACTTCCGACCGAAAGGGACGAAGGATCAACTCCCGCATTTTTTTCATAATTCCAATCTGCCATTTGCTCCGGGCAATTTGACAAAAAGTCGTTGATCCCTTTCACAACCAAATGATTGGAACAAATGGGGCAACCAGTTCCCTTAAAAAACTGCGAACTGATTTGGCGTTGGAACGAATGACCTTTTTCACAGATCCACCAAGCAACCTTATTGCTTCCGCAAGTCAAAACAGAGGGATCAAGCCCGATTTCGGCGTTCTTCGCATAATCCCATTTCTGTATTATTTGGCTTTCGGAAACACTCTGCATAAAAAGACCTCAATTACATTTTACAAACAGTTCTTGAATATTTCCTCGATATCTTCCGTCGTCAGCGGAACGAACGCGTTCTTCAGATAGTTCCCCCGGTTCGCGTGCGCCGCCATTTCGGCAACGTGTTCCTCACCGATCCCGAGTTCCGTGAGCGTCATCGGGATCTTCGCCTCCCGGAAGAAGTTTTCAAGGGCGGCGATCCCGGCTATCGCGAGCGTTTCGTCGTCGCCGGAAAGCCCCCAGACGTTCTTTGCGAAGCGCACGAAACGCCACGCGCAGGACGGATCCTTTTTCAGAATGAAACGCATCCAGCGCGGGGTCAGGATCGCGAGCCCGACGCCGTGGGTGATATCGTAGAACGCCGAGAGTTCGTGTTCCATCGAGTGGCACGGCCAGCCGGTACCCTGTTTGCCGTATTCCGGGATACCCGAGCAGGCGACCGACGCGATCATCATCAGGTTGGCGCGGGCTTCGTAGTTCGTCGGCTCTTTCAGGGCGATCGGCAGGTACTTGATCGCGGTTTTGAGGATCCCCTCCGCGATATAGTCGGAGAGGGAACTGTCCTCGGTGCGCGAGAAGTACCCCTCGAAGATATGCGACATAATATCCGCCGTACCCGCCGCGGTCTGGTAAGCCGAGACCGAGTAGGTGTAGGTCGGATCGCAGATCGAGACGGCGGGATAGGTGTAGACGTTGCCGAGTTTCTCGTTGATCTCGAGGTTGGAGATCACACCGCCGGCGTCGTACTCCGAGCCGGTCGCCGCCAAAGTCAGAATATCCACCAGCGGCAGGGCTTTCAAGATCCCGTGCCGGCTCGCCACCATCTCCCACAGATCCCCTTTGTAGTAGACGCCCGCCGCGATCGCCTTGCAACAGTCGATGGTGCTGCCGCCGCCGACCGCGAGGATCACGTCGATCTTGTTCTCTTTGCAGAGTTTTACCCCGAGGCGCACCGATTCGATCCGGGGGTTGGGCTCGATCCCCGAAAGTTCCGTGACGGTAAAACCGCCGGCTGTGAGGATCCCCGTGACCGTATCGTACAGCCCGATCTTCTTGATCGACCCGCCTCCGTAGGCAAGCAGCACGTTTTTCCCGAAACCGCGCAGCGCCGCGTCGAGTTTGTCGATCTGTCCTTCCCCGAAGTAGAGTTTGGTCGGTATCGCGTGGGTAAAGTTTTTCATGGGGGTCTCTCCTTTCTTACTCATCTTGTCGCGCAGCGACATCTCGAGTTTTTCGCGCTTGCGCGGAAAACATATCGAAACCGACGCTTGCGGCGGTTATATCGAATTGCGCGGTCCCACGGCGAGCGCAATATATCGACAAAAAGGATCTATGTCGCGCAGGCGCGACTCGATATATCTCGCTGCGCTCGATTCGATATATGCTCGTAAACTCGCATTCGAGATGTTCGCTCCGCGAACGAGAAGGATTCTATCACGCCGCGTTCAGGGGGCAGGGGGTCCCCCGCGGCATATCAAGTGCGAAGCACATATCGAATTGCGCGGTCCCACGGCGAGCGCAATATATCGACATCCTTCGTCTCTCTATGCGTTCTTTGCCGTCGTGATGGACGCGATCAACTTTCGTTGAATGGTTCCTCTCTTTGCGTTCAATTCGACGAACTGCTCGTCGGAGAGCTTGTTTTTTCTATGTAGTAGTTCAAGCCAGTATTCCGTTTCATAGCATTCTTTCAAAGCAATTTCAAGTTTGTGAACGAAGTCTGCTCGGCTCTGCGCATATTTGGCTTCGTAGAGGTTCGCGCCGATCGAGGACGACGATCTGATCACTTGATCGACGTAAGAACGGCAACCTTTAATACCGTCGCATAAGTCGGAAACGAAGAGAGCGAATGCGACGGTCGATTCCCGTAGTTCGTTCTTTTTGTCATCCATATTGTTTTTACTCCGTTTTGTCGATATATCTCGCTACGCTCGATTCGATATACGCTCGTAAACTCGCGTTCGATATATCGCGCAAGCGCGATTCGATATGTTCGCTCCGCGAACGAGAGTTGACGTTAGAGAGCGTTTTTCAACCGTTCCTCCACGTTCGCGCCGTCGATATCCAGCCCGGTCGCCTTGATCTGCTCGACCGCCTTGATGCCGTAGAAGTTCTGTGCCAGCGCGCGGACGTAGCCGAAGCCGTATTCCTCCGGGACGTAGTCGCCGCCCGCCGTCGTGATGTAGGTCAGTTTCTTCGCGCGGCACAACCCCTTCGGAACGCCGTTCGGGGTATAGCGGAAGGTGATCCCGAGGACGGTCACCTGTTCGAGATACTGTTTCAAGACCGCCGGGAACGAGAAGTCCCAGAACGGCGCGGCGATCACGATCCCGTCGGCAGCGGCGAACTGACGCGCCAGATCGAACAGGGGATCGTCGAATTTCCCCTCGGAGAGCAGTTTGTTGCGCTTGACAAGGAACGCTTCGTCGACCTTCGGAAAGTCAAGATCGGTAAGCCGTATCTCGGTCACCTCCCCGGCGCTCGAAAGGATCCGCTCCGCCAGCAGGCGCGTTCTCGAATCTTTACGAACGCAGGCGTTGATGAAAAGAAGCATCGTTTACACCTCTTTTTTCGTTTTACGGGTCGTTTACTTTTTCTTTTTCGGCTCGAAGTCGCGGGCTCTGTGGTAGCGCGCCTTTTCTTCGTACATCATATTGTCGGACTCTTTCAGGAGCGTGTCGATCGGTTTCGTGCCGTCGATGGAATAACTGTACCCGATCGAACAACTGTATTTGGTGTCCGCGACGTTCTTTTCGATCCGTTCGACGAGCTGCGCGACTTCGAGATGCGTGACCCGGCGGCAAACGATCACGAATTCGTCCCCGCCTACGCGGTAGAGCGACTGCTTGCGTCCGAGCGCCCGCGTAAAGCAGACGGCAAGGACGGTCAGCGCCTCGTCCCCGGCGGCGTGTCCCTCCGTATCGTTGATGATCTTCAGCCCGTTCATATCCAGAGACACCAGCGCCGTGATCTCTTCGGGCTCGTCCGCGACGTCGGCGTAGTACGCCTGGCGGTTGAGCGCCCCGGTCAGGGCGTCTTTCTTGGTCAGCTGCAAGATTGAGAAGACGTAGTAGACGAACAGGGCGATCGAAACGGTCGCGCAGAAGAACCGGGAGAAATCGCGCCCGATCACGAAGGGAAGGATCAGGTCGGACAGAAACGTGAAGCAGAAGAACGCGATCGGGACCATTTCCGCCGCCGTTTTGTTGCTGCGCGCGTAGAGGATATAGATCAGGAACACGCAGTAGAATCCCGCCATTACGTAGGGAAAGTACCCGAGCGGTCCGCGCACGAGTTCGTTGCTTGCGTCAATGGAGAACACGACGCCGTTGAAGATCGAGACGATATCGACGGCGGTCATGGCTATCGCGGGGATGAAGATAAACCAGCGGAAGCGCTTCACCAGAGTAAAAATGACCATCGCGAGCAGAAACGGCGTGGAACTGTAGCGGATCGCCATCAGCGTCAGCCGCACCCCCCGGTACGTTCCGGAATCCGCGAGTCGGAACTCGGTAAAGACCGCGATCGACAACAGGAAGACCGCAAGGATCATCACGAGCATTCGCCTGATCGTCTTTTTTTCGAGAAAGACGGTCATTTTAAGAGAGATCGCAAACGCGAACAGCACAAGGATCAGCACCCAGTTCTGAATAAGATAATCTTTGATCACGTGGTTATTCTCCTTTGTTTTTCTTATCTCAGAGAGGCCGTTCTTCGGAGTTGTCCGAGCAGAGAACGATCCATTCGTCCCATTTTTCGTCGTGTCCGATCTCGACCGTTTTCCCGGAATAATCGTCCAGCAGATTGGGTCCGAACACGCCCGGAAAAAAAACCGAGGGCGTTGTTACTTCGCGCGTCTCCCCGCCGACCGAAACGGTGACGGTGAATCCCACCCTCCGCAAATACGTCGTCGACGTTCGCGTGAGCTCGACCGTTTGCACGTCGGTCAAAACGACGCGTCGGTAGTGCAGAAACATCCAGAGGGACCAGAGCGTCGGAGCCGCCAGAATCAATCCCCCGATCACCGCAACGAGCGCGACGCCGCTCGCGTCGTGATCCACGGCGACGACGGAGGCGATGAACCCCGCGAATACAAGAGCGTACGCCGCGTCTATAAGGCAGTAGATCAGAAGACAGAATCTGTAAAAAACGTGCGCCGTGTTCTTTTGCGTCATTTGTTCTTCTCCAAAATATCAAGCGTATGATTCGACGCGCCGACAAGGTCCTGCCGCTCGCAGGTCGAAAAGTGAAAATCCAGCCACTTGGCGAAGGTCTCGTCGTCCATTTCGTCGACGAATTTCCGCATATAGTTGGTCGCGCCGTCGGTGGCGATCAGTTTCAGCCGCTTGACCGGGATCTCTGCGTCGAGGGCGGCGATATCCTCCGTCCGCACCAATTCAAAGACCTCTTTGGGGTCGCTCTTGCAATGCCAGTCGGGGGTCAACAGATCGCTGTCCGTCACTTCGCGCAGATTGTTCAGACCGAAAACGTATTGGATCACCGTCGCCTCGTTCATACAGTAGGCGACGAGGATCCGCCCGCCGGGTTTGGTCACCCGCACCGCTTCGCGCAGGGCTTGCAGTTTGTCTTCCTTCGTGTAGAGGTGGTACATCGGACCGAGCAGCATGGTCAGATCAAACGCCCCGTCAGAAAGAAACGACAGGTCGAGCGCGTTCCCCAAAACCGGGGTGATCTTCTCCGTGCCGTCGAGTTTCGATTTCAGGATCTCGAGGTTGTGTTCGACGAGTTCCACCGCCGTTACCCGATATCCCTCTTTGGCGAGGGTGACCGAGTACCGTCCCGTTCCCGCGCCCACCTCGAGGATCGCGGGATCGTCGACGCCCGAAACGCTCTCGCGGATATACTTCATCGTGGTCAGATACTCGACCGACCCGTGTTTCGACGTCAGCCGCCCGTCCTCGTCTCTTGCGTTGTAGAATTCTTCAATGTAGTTCATAGGGTTCTCTCATTCCAGATCGCTTCGATCAACTCTTTATCAAACAGACACAAATCCCTCGGGAGTTCCCCTTTGCCGAAGAAGCGAAGTTGTAAGACTTCCTCCTCCTGCCGCTTTAACGTTCCCTCGTAAGATTTACAAACAAAATTGATATCCAAAGCGTACACTTCGTCTCCGTTGGGGTAGGTGAAGTGACGCTTTTCACCCGCTTGCATATTGAAGAAACGCAGATCTTTTGCAAGCAAGCCGGTTTCTTCGAGGCACTCGCGTCTGGCGGCTTCTTCCGGCGTTTCACCCAGCTCCATACTGCCGGCGGGGACGCACCACGAACCGTCGTCCGCCCGCTGCTCCAATAACACTCTGTCCTGTTCGTCAAAGAGGAATACGCCGCAACCCACCATTTGCAGCGGTCTGTGACCGACGCCCTCAATCTTTCGGAGTTCCGATAAATAGCTCATTTTTATCTGCCTTCTGATGAATTGGCGCTTGCCGTGATTGTTATTTTTGTGGATTCCAAACGAGCGTCCTCGTTGATTTGGTTGTAGTATTCTTCAATATAGTTCATACGGTTCTCCGTATCTTTCTAAAAAGACTGCATTCATCAGACGGGCAGAGGCACAAGGATCCGTTCTCTTCGGTAAATCGTTTCCATCCATTGCCGCGTTGCGTCGGGATCCCGGGATTTGACCGCTTTGGTTAGACTGCGTTTCCCTGTGATGATATCACCGTAATCAAAGGCGGAAACAAGCGCGTGAAGTGAGGGGAAAACCGCTTTTTGCTTTTCGGTAAACGGTCGGATTCGGTGATATCCACTTAAAAAAGCCGTCAGGATCAAACTTTCTCGATTTTCACCCATCTCCTCTGGATAATCCATCAATCTGGATTCAAAGATCCCCTGCATAACGGCGTCGTAAAACAGATTATTGTCACCGCACCAGTTGAAATCAAAAACCCCGATTGTTCCGTATTCGGTTCGATAAAGGTTGCAGTCACTAATGTCGCCCTGTACGGCGTAGCGCGGTTCTGTCTCAAAAGATCTCACGGCTTGATCAAGGATTGTATGTTCGTGAACGATTTGATTGAAAAGCGTTTCGTCGACCGTGCGGAGATACTCTTCATGTTTGATGAATCCGTCGTAACTGAACAGATCGTTTTCGGTCAACGGGTCAAACAACACGGCGCTTTTTACGTGCCAATCGTTTAGTTCGGCGATCTCGTGCATTCTTGCGAGCATCGAGCCCGTTTGTTCTGCCGTTTTTTCGTCAACGACGCGCAGTTCCCCCGCCTTGAAATCCTCAACCGTTACGGTCACGTCGTACCCGTTAAGGGAATACCTGCGTGCATAACTTCCGTTTGAAAGGTAGTTTTGCGGTGTTTCGATCCCGTGGGCGTACAGTAGCGAGGCGAATCCGGATTGTGCCTCGATGACCTCGGTCGGAACGTTTGTTTCATTCTTGAAACGGATGACGAAAGAACGACCGTCTTCAGTTTCCGCTTTCACGATCAATCGGACTTCTTTGGTCGCTGGATCATCCTTTTCATAGTCGTAACGCTGCAATTCTTTAATGGAAAAAATGGTCGCTTGTATTCCGTAATCGATCAAAATTGCGCGAACGTCCTCTTTGCCAACAGTAAACACGTTCATTCTCCGTTCGTTCGATCTGTGGTTGGATTGCGTCGCTTTTACAGTTTCAAAACCGCGGGAACCTCGTCCCACCCCTCAGGCATTCACAACTTGCGCCAGAGGCGCAAACTTCACTGCCGCAGGCAACTTCACTTGCTTCGCAAACTTCACTCGCCGTCAGGCGAACTTCGTTGTCGAATCAGTCGGCAGACTGATTCGACGTGCGCCGTGCGGTTGGCGCAGCCAACGGGCTACGATCTGTTTTTTATTTTCGTTTTTTCCGCTTAATAGTCCTCGGGATATCCGGCGCGATCTCCGAAAGATACCGTGAAAAAGCGAATAATCCCGACATGGCGTTGAACAATACGATCTTTTTTCTTTTGGTCACGATGACCGTGTTTCTTACTTCGACTATTTTTTCGATCTCCTGATACCGGAAACGCCGTTTCAAACCGAACGCGTTTCTGTACGTAAAACCGTCCTCGTCGTATTGGATCGAGATCATCATAAACGACAGCACGATCAAATCAAAGATGACCGGCAACCACCAAACGAGCAGAGTCACGACATAGTCAAATTTGCAAAAGGCGGAGATCTGCGGGAATACGATAAGTAATACCCCGATCAAAGTTATGAAAAGGCACGAGACCAGAAAAAACGTCCGCATCTCGAAGTTCATGGCGACCGTTTTGCTTTCGCGCGCTTTCAGGTTGTCCAACCGCGTTTTTCTCCGCACCTTCGGGATGATCTGCGCAACGACGATCTCAACCAAATGGTCGATCAACAACCAGGTCAGCATCAGAACGGTGAATCTCATCGTTTTCCCTCCCGGAAGCGTTGGAATAAATGAATTGACGCTACGCGTTGTAAATTCTCGCCGTCTGCGACGGCTCCGTGAATTGAACGGCTTTTCCGTTCGTGAATTCTCGCTTCGCTCCATGAATTGAATTGCGCCTTCATGCCCCGCAGGGCAATTCATGACCGAAGGTCAATTCATGTCGACAGGCAATTCACGCGCCGTCAGGCGCAATTCATTGTCGAATCAGTCGGCAGACTGATTCGACGTGCGCCGTCCGCGGGAACAGATCGACCGGGGTGACCGCGGAAAACCCGTACCCTTTTTTCGAGAGGTACGCTACGTCCCGCGCCAGCGTTTCGGGGTTGCAAGAGATATAGACGATCTTCGGGATCTTCTTTTCGACAAGGAACGCGAGCAGTTTTTCGTCGCACCCCTTGCGCGGAGGATCGAGGATCACGGCGTCGGGGCGCAGTTCTTTTCCGAGTTTGCTTTCCGCGCCGGCGAGCAGTTTTTCAACGTCCGAGGCGTCGCCCGCGAAAAACGAGGCGTTTTCGATCCCGTTGCGTTTCGCGTTCTCGACGGCGCATTTCACCGCGTCCGGCACGATCTCGATCCCGACGACCTCGCGCACCGCGTCCGCCATCGAGAGCCCGATGCTCCCGACCCCGCAGAACAGGTCGAGCAGAAGTTCGTCGCCCCTGAAATCCGCGATCTCCTTGGCTTTTTTGTAGAGCAGTTCGGCGGCGTCGCGGTTGACCTGATAGAACGAGGCGGCGGAAAACGAGAGTTTCACCCCCGCAAGGTCGTCGGTGATCCCGTCCTTGCCCCACAGCGTTTTGTATTCGTCGCCGCAGATGACGTTGGTTTTCTCGCGGTTGACGTTGATCCCGATCCCGACGAGGGCGGGGAAGCGGTCGGTCAGTTCCCGGATCACCTCGCCCTCGTGCGGGAGCGCGTCTCCGTTCAGAACGAAGGTCAGAAGCACCTCTTTTTCCTCTTTCGAGGAACGGAGATAGATATGCCGGAGCAGCCCCGTGTGCGTCTTTTCGTCGTAGGGCGCGATCTTGTATTCCTTGATCTGTCTTGCGATCTTGTCGAGGATCTCGCTGAACAGAGGCGGCTGCAGGGGACATTTTCTCGCGTCGGTCACGCGGTGGCTTTTCGGTGCGAAAAAACCGATCACCGGCGCGTCGGGGGTCCCGGTCACGGGGTATTGCGCCTTGTTGCGGTAGCCCGCGGTCTTCCCGGTCGAGAGTACCGGGAAGACCTCCGCGTCGGGGAGCCCCGCCCTGCGGAACGCCGCCTTGACCGCGCCGCTTTTCAGTTCGAGTTCGTGCGCGTACCCGATCGCGCGATAGGCGCACCCGCCGCACCCGCGCGCGGGGCAGGGGTCGGGGACGGGCAGACGGTGGGGCGAAGGGGACAGGATCTTTTCCAATCGCCCGACGGCGTAGTTCTTCGCGACCTTGATGATCTTGGTTTCGACCCGGTCGCCGTCGACGGCGCCGGAAACGAATACGACGAGGTCCCCGATCCGTCCGACCCCGTAGCCGAGATTGTTGAGATCGGTGACGATCAGTTCGCGGGTTTCATTCTTTTTTACGTTTGCGCCGTCCATATTCGCCTTCCGTCAGTCGTTTCGGTCAAGCGCCTTAGCGATGGTCTCGTAGGTCGTGTCATCGAATGGGGAACCGATCCCCGCTTCGTAGAGGACCTCGAGAAAGCCGAGCGCGGGGTCGCTCGTCACGAGGATCTCGTACGCTCCGACGGCGGCGGCAAACCCCTCTTCGATCGCCTTCGCGTAGAGCGCGAGGGTCGGGACCGCGGACGCGGCGTAGCTGACGTAGTACCCCGGCGCCTCCATCACGACGTGGTGCCAGTAGATCTCGGGCTCGTAGCCGAGCGCGGCTTTGACCGCTTCGTAGCCGCCGTACGCGTCGCAGAGCGAGATCAGCACCCCGTCAAGGTCCTCCGGCGTGAGTTCGTCGAGATGGGCGTAGACGTAGCACTCGAAATCGTTGACGAGCGAGGCGGTCAGGATCGTGGTCAGGATATCGTACACCTTGTATTCCGCGACGGCGTGCGCGACCTCGGCGTAGGACGGCTCGATATACTCGAACCAGTACGCGAACAGGAACTCGTCCCCCTGCGATTGGGTCTCCGCGAGATCGTAGGGGATCGAATCTAGGCCGTCTTCGCTCCTCGCCGCGGCGTAGTAGTGTCCGAACTCGTGAACGAACGTGTCGGCAGAGTGATAGCTGGGACCGAAGTAGACGATCGGCGCGTCGAAATCGGGGAACCAAGTCGTGAACGCGCCCTCGTAGGCGTCGCCCTCGGCGTAATAGTAATTCTTCCGTTCCGGGAGATCGCGGTAAACGGTAAGAAAGTCCGGCGCGATCTGCCCGACGGCGGCGGCGTAGCGCCCGACCACGTTGTTATAGTCGGTCCGCACGTCCCCGAACAGGTAGTCGTAGAATCTGAAATAGTCCTTGACGGAAAGCGACGCGAACGAGAGTTTTCCCTCGAACGCTTTCGCGGCGAGGTCCCGGAGACGGGGCATCAGCGTCCGGCAGAAGAGCGCGCGGAGCGAGGCGGCGTCGGCGGGGGTATAATCGCGCCCGTAGAGTTCCGGGTAGGCGTATTCCACGTAGTTTTCGTACCCGTACAGTTCCGCGATCCTGTCGTTGTTCTTCGCCAGTTCGTAAAACAGCCGCGCCGATTCGGGATAGAAGGTCTGCTCCTCGTCGGAGAGGGCGCGGAACGCGGCGACAAGCGCGGCGTTTTCCGCGATCAGCGCCGTCGCTTCTTCGGTCGAGCCGGCGGCGTAACGGAGCGCTTCGTCGATCTCCTCCTCGGTCCACCCGTCGTAAAAGAGTTCGGAGAACGGCGAGTTCCACAGCGTCTCGTACATCCGGTCGATCCGTGCGCCGAGGTCGGAATACAGTTCGTTCAGATACAGGTACGCCGCCTCGGTCAGAGGGTCGGTCAGATCGCAGCACCAGAATACATAAACGATCTCCGCCTGCGTCCGGACGCGGTCGAGCGCTTCCTCCGAGAGCCGGGTATAGAGCAGATCGAACGCCTCGTAGTCGGTCCCCTCCGCGAGCAGCCGGTCGAGCTCGTCGAAATCCGCGAGCAGCCGGTCGACTTCCTCCCGCGTCAGATCGAAGATCAGATCGTCCCGCCCGACGGTGACGTTCTTGTTTGCCGACAACCGCGAAAGAACGTCCCCGACGTCGAGCGGATCGTGCGGCTCCGTCTCGGCCTGCGAGGTCGGGACGGAGGTCCCCGGTACCGTCTCGGCGCCGAAAGAGCAGGAGACCGCCGCCGCCAAGAGCGCCCACAACAGCAGCACGGCTAAAACGCGTTTTATCATTCGTCTTTCCTCACGGTTTTTTGTCAATTCTTCATTCGCGCCGCAGGCGCGACTTCATCTGCGTAGCGACTTCATCAGCCCGCTCGCGGGCGTTTTCACTCCTTGTTCCCCGTCTCGTTTCCAAGCCTTCCCCTCGAGGGGAAGGTGGCGCTTGCGCCGGATGAGGTGTTCTCCCGTATCTCACGGATTTGTTTTTGATACAGCCCGGTTCCACCTCATCTGTCACTCCGTGACGTCTTCCCCTCGAGGGGAAGACTTGGAACGGCGGTGCGGGTTTGCAGCGTTATCGAGGCGGGCGGAAGACCCGGAGGGGCGGTCAGGGCAAATGCCGTTCAATATCTCTGCAAACTGCGTCGAAATGGCGGTTGAGTTCAACGTTCGAGTATCGGAAAACGCGAAGCCCGAGTCCGGCAAGGAATGCGTCCCGCTCCCGATCCTTTTTCTTTCCTTTCTCCTCAAAATGCTGCGCGCCGTCGATCTCCACGACCATCTTCGCTTTTGCACAGTAGAAATCAACGATATAGGGACCGATCACTTTTTGCCGTTGGAACGTGACCGGGAGCAGCCGCAGAAAATCAAACCAAAGATGCCGTTCTTCTTCGGTCATATTCCGGCGCAGATTCCGCGCGAGCGTTTTGAGTTGCGGATTGTTGTATTTGTTCATTCCTTCAAAACTCCCGTCAGGTCGAACGGCGGGATGAAGCTCTCCTCCGCGGACTCGCGCTCCTGCGTGTATCCGCGCGCGACGCCGAGCGAGACGGCGTGATCGACAAACGAGGAATACTCGCGGTCGGTAACGCGCCGATCGAGCGGAGAGGGAAGACCCGGCTGCGGGGTGTACTGCCGCATCAGACTGTAGATCGCGTCGTTCCCGCAAAGCCGGAACACCCGCGAGAGCGCCGTTTTCGCTTCGAGCAGCCGCCCGGGAAGAAGCAGAAAACGCACGACCGTCCCCCTGAGCAGCCGCCCGTCGGGGGCAAAGACCGGCTCGCCCGAGATCTCGAGCATCCGTTCGATCGCCGTGAGCGCGGCTTCGGGATAGTCGGGCGCGTGCGAATACGCCCGCGCGGTCTCGGGGCTGGCGTACTTGTAATCGGGGAGAAAAATATCGGCGTACCCGCGCAGCGCGTCAAGCGTTTCGACCGTTTCGTAGCCGCCGGTGTTCCACACGACGGGGAGCGAAAGACCGTTCTTTTTCGCCCGGTCGAGCGCGGGAAGGATCGAGGGGAGAAAGTGCGTCCCGGTGACGAGGTTGATATTCGCCGCGCCCGCCGCCTGCAGTTCGAGAAAGATCTCCGCGAGCCGCCCGACCGGGATCTTCGCCCCGGCTTCGCCGCGCGAGATCGCCCTGTTCTGGCAGTAGACGCAGCCGAGCCCGCAGCCCGAGAAGAAGACGGCGCCCGACCCCTTTTTCCCGACGAGACACGGCTCCTCCCAGGGGTGGAGCGCGGCGCGCGCGACGAGAAGATCCGACCCGACGCGGCAGGCGCCGGTTTCCCCCGCCGTCCGGTCGACGGAACAGGCGCGGGGGCAGAGCCGGCAGGAACGGTATGCGTCGGTCGTCACGGCTTGTCCCTCCGAAAATACTTTATCTATTCTATTATAAAAGGTAAAACCGATTTTGTCAAGGTGCGCGCACCCGCGCGCAAGATTTTTGCTTTTTGTTGCGCGTTTTCCGCAAAACTCTTTTTTTGCTTTTTTTCGGGAAAGAGTGGAAAAAACGAGCGCGGTGTGCTATAATACTGTCCGAAGTTTTTGATTTCCCGCCGGCGCGGGAAGAAAGAGGCGCCTCCGATGTACCATACCCCGATCCAAAAACGCGTACTTACCGTCGAAGATATTTCCTGTTTCGGGAAGTGTTCGACGACCGTTGCTCTGCCCATCCTTTCCGCGATGGGGCACGAGACGGTGATCCTCCCCACCGCCGTTTTGTCGACCCATACGGGGGGGTTTACGGGTTATACGGTGCGTGATCTTACCGACGACATCCGCCCGATCTCCGAACATTGGAAAAAGACCGGGATCGGTTTCGACTGCATCTACACCGGTTATCTCTGCAAGGGAAGACAGGTCTCGCTCGTCTCGGAACTGATCGACCGCGTGTCGGACGAGAACACGCTGCTGGTCGTCGACCCCGCGATGGCGGACAACGGAAAGTTCTATTGGGGATTCGACGCCGATCACGCCGCCGATATGATGAAACTGTCGAAAAAGTCGGCTATCGCCACCCCGAACGTCACCGAGGCGTGCTTTATGCTCGGGGAGGAATACCCGGAAAACGGCTACGACCGCGCCTATATCGACGGGCTGATCGAGCGGCTGGTCAAGGCGGGCTGTCGGAGCTTGGTGCTGACCAGCGTGCATTGCGGCGGAGAATACGGCGTCGTCGGCTATGACGCGGACGAAAACCGGGTCTTCTCGTATTTCCACGAGCGGATCGACGCCCCGATCCACGGCACGGGCGACGTCTTTACGTCGGTGATGGTCGGTTACGTCCTGTCGGGCAAACCGCTCGAAGAATCCGCGCGCCTCGCCGCCGACTACGTCAGAGAGACGGTCAGGGTGACTTACCCCTATCTTGCGGAACACCCCTACGGCTTACTGTTTGAAAAAACGATCGGGCGTCTGATCCCGAAGGATGGAGAATAAAATGGAACTCAAAGTTTGCACCTTTAACGTCAGAAGCGTCTATCTCGGGGAGGACGGGGTCAACTCGTTCCTTTTCCGCTCGGGGATGATCCTCGAAAAGATCCGCCTGGAGTCGCCGGACCTGATCTGTTTTCAGGAAGTGATCGACCCCATCCGCGCCTTTTTTGAAAACCACCTCGACGGCTACGACCTCTACGGCTACGGCAGGAACGCCGACCGCCGCGGAGAGGGGGTCACGATCGCCGTCAAACACGGACTGTTCACGCTGATCTCCTTCGAGAGTTTCTGGCTCAGCCCGACGCCGAACGTCCCCGCGACCCGCTATCCCGGTCAGAGTTCCTGCCCGCGGATCTGCCCGGTCTGCGTCTTTATGACGGGAGAGGGCAAACTGCTCCGCGTCGCCGGCATCCACCTCGACCACGTCTCGGACGAGGCGCGGATCCTCGGCATCAAACTGGTAACGGAATACCTTGCGAAGAAAGAGACCGAACTGAAAGCCGACGCGACCCTGGTCCTCGGCGACTTCAACGCCCGAGAGACCTCCGCGACCATGAAATGGGTGGACGAGAATACCGTCTTCCCGCTGGTCGAGGTCACGGGAGATACCGGTCCCACCTTCCATTGGTGGGGACGGCTGGTGCCGGACAGCAACGATCCGCCGCGCAAGATCGACTTCATCTACCTCGATCCGAAGAGCGCAAAATCTGCCCGCGACCTCGACGTGTGGCGGGACGAGAAGATGGGGATCTACCTCTCGGACCATTATCCCTTTACCGTCAAATTCGACCTTTGAAAACGGGGAAAATCGCAACCGCCCCCATAACTCCGCCTGTTCCTCCCGCTCCTCTGCGCTCTTCCCGGCGCTATCGCGGCGATCCTCGGTCTTGTCCTGCCGTACGCGGATCAGGTGACCAAGAATCCGCTCGCCGACGAGGTCGTCCGGGAGACCAGGACGCTCTCCGAATGGGCGACCCAGCACGAGGGGATCCGCGAGATCGGCGGGGACGGCTACGCCCACTTTGACGCGGCGCGGGGATTCGCGTGGGTGATCGCGATCGCCTCGGTCGCCGTTTTTCTTCTGCTCGTCCTCTCCCGCTTCGACCGCTCGAAGGGAACGCTCTGGTGCACCGCCGGTTCGGGGGCGATATTGGTCCTTCTGTCGATTGTCGCGTTCCTTTTCGCCGTTTTCTTTTCGGTCTCCGCCGGAAACGAAAGCACCCGCGTCCTGCTCTCCGCCGCGCCCTACTGTACGCTTTTCGGCGGGACGTGCCTCGGCGCCGTCTCGTTCTTTGCCGTCCGTCCTGATCTCTGATCGGGACGGTTTTCTTTTTTTTCCTTTTATTCTTTATTCTATTGCATTTTAACGCGATCCGTGTTATACTGTATATACAATAAGCGGAGAAAAACTCCGTCGAAAGGAGAAAAAACCATGTCCAAAAAAACCACGTTTAACCTCAAGACCCTGATCCTCTGCGCCGTCATCATCGTCGGTCTCGTCCTGACCATTATCGGTATGTTCGGCAACTTCCTGAAGTCGGAAACCACCGTCCTCGGGTCGAAGATCGTGTCCACCTCCACGCTTTCCGATCTCGCTGACGCGAACAAGACTCTGAAGGAGTATGACAAATCGTACGAGGGCTTCGCCGCCACCAATATTTTCGCTTGGGCGACCTTCATCCTCGCGATCGTTGTGACCGTCGTTTTTGCCGTCGCGAAATTCATCGGCGTCAAGGGGCTGGATATGATCGTTTCTCTCGTCGGCTGCCTGACCGTCGTTGCCGCGATCCTCGTCTTCGTGTTCGCGATCATTATGGCGAACAAGCACGACGTCTCGATCGCAGCCGGTCCGATCATGATGCTGATCGGCGGTATTCTTGCCGGCGGCGCCGCCGCAGCTTCGGGCAAGGTCTGATCCTTTCGACCGAAACGCAGCGACCTTTCTTCATAACCTTTAAAAACGCCGCCCGAATCGGGCGGCGTTTTTAAAATTTAGTGTTGATTTTTATTGAAAGGTATGTTATAATTGTTTTGATGTGCGGATGATCCCTCCGCCGAAAGGAGAACGTAATGGCTACAACCACCTCTGAAAAGTCCAAGAAACTCTCACGCCTTTTCGTCGCGATGATCATTATCGGTCTGGTCGCGATGCTCTTCGGTTATTTCGGTCCGATTATCACGCTTTCGGGGAATTCCTTCGACTCCGGGTGGAATCTCAAGGCGCTCAAGCTGATCAATAAGGAGATGCAGGCGCAGGCGGCGACCGAGATCGCAGAGAACGGCACCACGGCGTACACCTCCCTGAAGGGCGTGGGCGCTCTCGGATTTTTCGCGAAGGCGGTCTTCATCCTCGGGATCGTGACGCTGGTTTGGTTTATTCTGCTGTGCGTTCTCTACATTGAGAATCCCGAACTGATCTATCTCGTGATCGGCGGGCTGACGGTCCTTTCCTCGCTCCTTGTGTTTATCTTCACGCTTGTTCTGATCCCGAGTTTCAGAGCCAACCTCTTCGCGTCCCTCGCAAGTGTCGGCGTGGAAACCGAAAACGTGTCCTCCGTCGTGTTCGGCTTCGGCGGGATCTGCCTGCCGATCGGCGGACTGCTTTTCGGCGGCGGCACCGCGGGAATGGCGCTGACCACCCCGAAGGTCGAGGTCCTGCACAAGGGCTGATCCCCCGTCACGCAACACAAACAATATAACCGCGGCGCCCCGTTCGGGGCGCCGCTCGTTTTTGATTCAATCTGTTTTTTGTGCTTTGATCAATTCAAAGGTCCGATGTAATCAATCCCGACGGGTTTTAAAAGAATTCCTTTATTTGTGTCAAATCCTTTTATTTCCGCGACGATATGGAAGAAAGAGGATGTGTCGACTTTGCTGTAGTTGTCGGTGCAAATTCTGACGGCGTGATAATCAATATTGTAAAAACAGAATAATTCACCGACGTGGGAACGCGCGTCGTCATATCCGTAGATCGTATAGGTATAATTGTAGGTACTGTTTTGTTCGGTTATCCGAATAACGCCGATGAATTCGACCAATTCTCCTTTGTGAGCGTTTACAAAACTGCTGCTTCCGGCATTGTCTTGATTCAGTATAGTCCGGAAATCCGCGTTATTACTCGTGTTGATTACGTTCAGCTCGAGTGTAAGCGCGACCTTGTTTGTTCCGGTGGAACTTTGCTCTGTCACCTTCCAGAGCATAGACTTGCTCTTATAGTCCTTTTGTGCGTTTTCCCACGCTTGATTATACGGGATAGTGCTCTGCTTGTATCTCCAATCGGAGACGGTGACTCCTGCGCTGTCTGCGGCACTTAGCGCCTGATCTTTCGTCATACCGACAAAATCGGGAATCGAGTTTTCGATGGACGAGATAGTGGTAACTACCGCCGTTTGGTCGGACGGTTGGGCAGGGGTTTTTGTTTGGGCTGCAGTTTGCGCGTTCGTATCTTCATCGAGAAACGAATCGAGTTCATCGAGGAAATCGCAACCGGTACCCGCAAACAACAAGCAGAGCAGGAGCGCGAAAGCCAGAATGAGGAGCAGAGTTTTTTTCATTTTAAGCATTCTCCTTTTCGGTTTCAAATTAAACAAATAAGGACACATAATATAACTGCGAACGCTGAACAAACTAAAACGATAGCCGGCAGCATACATCCGCAACCAATACAACCGCGATGAACGATGGGCGGATGAATATGGTGATGGTGCAAAAGTGTTCCTCCTTCCTCATTTTGTTGTTATTCCTGCAAACATTATAACCTATTTCAGGTTAAATGTCAATAACCTAAAACAGATTATTCTATAATAAGAGAGGAGACAAAAAAAGGGAGGGCGCCGATATGTATCCGCGGATCCGGGATTTACGGGAAGACCACGACCTGAACCAGACGCAGATCGCCAAGATGCTCGGAATGTCGCAGACCGGCTACTCCAAATACGAGACGGGGGAGAACGATGTCCCGACGGCAGTTCTGATCAAGTTATCCCGTTTCTACAATACGAGCATCGACTATCTCCTCGGCGAGACCGACGATCCGCAACCGCACCGCCTTTTTTTCGAGAAGAAATGACCGCCCCGCTGCCGCGGGGTGTTTTCTTTTGTAGTCCGGGCTATAGAACCGCGCAACGAGGCACGAGTTGCGCTGACTACATTTCCATAATGGAGTTCTTTGCTCCACTTTCTGCGAAAGAAAGTGGACGTACTCCTTTCTCTGTTGACTTTCGGAAAAGAAAGGTTTATAATCATAAAAGAATAAAAAGAAAGGACGATCCGGGAGCAAAATGGAAAACGAGCATAACCCCCACCGTTTCGAGGGGGAATCCGACGCGGATTTTCTTTTACGGACGGCGCTTGACGTGGCGGCTCTGACCCTGCGTTCGGGCGGCGAGATCCACCGCGTCGAGGAGACCATCCGGCGGATCTGTTCCGCTTTCGGCGCGGACCACACCGAGGTCTTCGCCATCCATTCGCAGATCATCGCGTCGGTGCGGATGAAGGACGGCGCCTATTCTTCGCAGGTGCGCCGCATCTACGAATCCGACAACCGTTTCGCGCGGCTCGACGCGGTCAACCGGATCTCCCGCGCCCTGTGCCTTAGAAAACTGACGCTCGAAGAGGCGCAGGAGGAGATCGCGAAAGCGAAGGGCATCACCCCCTATCCCGCGTGGATGATCCTGATCGCCTCGGCGTGCGGGGCGGGCGGACTCTCGTTTCTGTTCGGGGCGGGGATCCGCGACGCGCTCTGCGCGGGGCTGGTCGGATTGCTCGTCACGCTGCTCGGCGGTTTGATCCCGAAGAACGGCAACGCCTTCCTTGAAATGGTCCTCCGCTCGTTCGCGATCGGGGTGCTTTCGCGTGCGCTGGTCATGGTCGGCGCGGGGCTGGACGCGGGCAAGATCATTATCGGCGCGATCATGCTGCTGGTCCCCGGGGTCTCGTTCGGCAACGCGATGCGCGACCTGCTCGGCGGCGACACGCTGTCGGGTACGCTCGGCATCGTCCGTAGCATCCTGCTCGCCGCGTCGATCGCCTTCGGTCTGTTCGTCGCGACCGCTGTGACGGGAGGTGCCGTGCTGTGATCAAGTTTCTGATCCTGTTTGCCGCGGTCCTCGTCGGCACGTTCGGTTTCGCCGTCATCTTCGGGGTCAAGCCGAAGCACCTCGCCCCCGCGACCGTGCTCGGCGGGCTGACCTACGCCGTTTTCTACCTCGTCGATCTTCTGACCCCCGACCTGTTCTTGTCCAACCTCGCCGCCGCATTCTTTGCCGGGGTCGCGGCGTTCGGGCTCGCCGTCTTCTACCGTTCCCCCGCCGTCACCTTCAGTTCTCTCGCCGTCATCCCGCTGGTCCCGGGGGGAGCGCTCTACTCCATGATGTACGGACTGATCGCCGGGGATTCCGCCCGCTTCCGCGAACAGGGAGGCGTGGCGCTGCGCGTCGGTCTCGGTATCGCCGCCGGGATCGTGTTCAGCAGTACGGTGATCGGTCTGATCCGTCCGCACCTGCCGCGGCTGAATCCGCAGAAGAAGGCGGGAACGGAGGAGAAAAAGAAATGAAGAACAAGCCCGTCGCACTACGCCCGACCGACGAACAACTCGCCGCGATCGAGCGCGTGATCGGCTATCCCTTCCGGGATATCACCCTGCTCCGTCAGGCGTTCACCCGTCGCTCCTATACCAAGGAATACGAAGCGAAAAACAAGCGCCCCGCCCCCGTCGAGTGCAACGAACTGCTCGAAACGCTGGGGGACTCGATGCTCTCCGCCGCGCTGCTCACCATCCTCTTCCGCCGTCACGGAAAAGTGACCGGACGCGGGTACGAATCGGACTTTGGGGAGGGGGTTTTTACCGAGATCAAGAAAAATCTCTGCGACAAGACCGCGCTTTCCCGGATCATAGACGGGCTGAAAACCGAGGACGGCGTTCCCTTCGCGCTCCTGCAGGAGGTCTCCGACGGCGACCGTTCGAGCGGGAACTGCAACGCCCCCTCGCCCAAAGAAGACCTGTTCGAGAGCATCGTCGGCGCCGTCGCCCTTGACAGCGGATGCGACCTTGCGGCGGTGATCGCGCTCGTCGAACGGCTGGACGACCCCGACCGCCTGACCGTCGCGCTCCCCGAAAAGGACGCCGTCACCCGCTTAAAGGAACTCTGCGAAGCGAAGAAGTGGACGCTTGGCTATCCCGGGATCGGTCAGACCGGTCCCGACCACGACCCGACCTTTACCGTCGAGTGCAGGATCAACGGCGAACTCGTCTGCACGGGCAGCGGCAAGAGCAAGAAAGCCGCCAAATCCGACGCGGCGAAAGCGGCGCTGGAGAAGATGGGATCGTAAAACCGAAAAGGCGCAAACGATAACAGAAAAGACGCTCCCGAACGGGGGCGCCTTTTTCGGTTTTTATGATGTTGCTTCGCTAATGATGTAGCCGCGGGGCGGCTAATGATGTGATTGCTATCGCAATCAATGATGTCGGCGCTTCGCGCCTAATGATGCCGCTGAACCTACGTCCCGCAGGACGCGTCATTTCCCCGCGGGGGAACTTTGTTCTCCTTTCGGGCACGAAAGGAGAACGAGCGCGTTTCCGTCGAGCGTCGGGTTTTCGGTCCCCGCGGGGATAAGGACGCTGTCGCCCGCGCGGCATTCGACGGTCTCGCCCGAGCCCGAAACCGTTACGGCTCCGTCGAGGACGAGCAGATGCGTGAAGCGGTCGGCGGGAACGGGGAAGTCCGTCCCACCCGATACCGCGAGCCGCGAGACCTCGAAATAACGGCAGTTCGCCAGCGTTTCGCCGGGGAGGAGAGTCTCCTTGCCCTCAAAGCGGATCGCGTCGCACTCGCCCTCGGCAAACGGGCGCACCACGTCGAGCGCCTCCTTGACGTGGAGCGGGCGGAGATTGCCTTCTTTGTCGCGGCGGTCGTAGTCCCAGACGCGGTAGGTCGTGTCGCAGTTCTGCTGCACCTCCGCGATCAGGATCCCGCCGCCGATGGCGTGGAGCATCCCCGAGGGGATGAAGAAGACGTCGCCGCCCTTGACCGGGACGCGTTTCATCACGCCGTCGAACTTCTTTTCCGCGACGGCGATCGAGAATCCGGCGCGGTTCACCCCGTCGGCAAGCCCCATCACCAGTTCGGCTCCGGGTTTGGCGTCGATCACCACCCACATCTCGGTCTTGCCGTTCCCGACCCCTTTCGTTTTTGCGTAGGCGTCGTCGGGATGCACCTGGACCGACAGGGGGCTTTCGGCGTCGATCAACTTGATGAGCAGGGGAAAGACCTTGCCGTCGTAACCGGGCTGCACCGCGTCGAGACCCATCTCGGACAGGCACTCCGCAAGCGAACGTCCCGCGCCGCAGCCGTTCTCGACGAGGTTGGTAGCGCCCTCGCGAACCGAGAGTTCCCAACTTTCCGCGATGGCGTCGAAATCGGCTTTCTTGCCGTAGTCGCGTTTCAGCCGCGTGCCGCCCCAGATGGCTTGCTTCGGGATGCCGGACAGTTTCAGAGGATAGCGTTTCATCTCAGGGACAAAACCTCTTTCTCGTATTTCTTGACTTCGTTCAGCCAGCCCTCGCGGACAGGCACCCCGGAGACCTCGCAGAAGTGATCCCACACGTCGGCGAACGGATAGGTCTTCAGTTCCTCAAAGAGCGCGAGCCGGGTGGTGTAGTCGCCCGCAAGCTCGGCGTTTTTCAGCGTGTCGAACGGGGTCAGAAGAGCGCGGAGCAGCGCCTTCTGCATATTGCGGGTGCCGATCACCCACGCGGCGACCCGGTTGATCGACGCGTCGAAGTAGTCGAGCCCGATGTGCGTCCGGGCGTAAAGACCCGTGCGGATCAGCGCGTCTGCGATGGCGTTCAGTTCGTCGTCGAGGATCACGACGTGATCGCTGTCCCAGCGGACCGGGCGCGAAACGTGCAGGAGCAGTTCCTTGGTGTAGAGCAACACCGACGAGATCTTGTCCGAGATCACCTCGGTCGGGTGGAAATGCCCCGCGTCGAGCGTGTAGGCGATCCCGCGCGACACGGCGTAACCCATCGAGAACTCGTGGGAGGCGACGGTGTAGGACTCCGCCCCGATCCCGAACACCTTGGATTCGAGCGCGTCGAGGTGGCACGCGGGGTCGAGTTTCTCCGCGATCACACGGTCGAGCGCCTCCGCCATCCGGCGGCGCGGCGCCTCGCGGTCGTAAGGAATATCCTTGTATCCGTCGGGGAACCAGAGGTTCATCACGCTCTTGACGCCGAGCGAACGCCCGAAATACTCGCTGATCTTTCTCGACTTTTTGCAATGCTCGATCCAGAAATCGCGCACGGTCGGGTCGGGGGACGAGATAGTGAAGCCGGAGTCCGCCATCGGATGCGAGAAGCAGGTCGGGTTGAAATCCAACCCCATCCCGCGCTCCTTCGCCCATTCGACCCAGGCGGCGAAATGTTTGGGCTCGAGTTCGGTGAGATCGACCTTCTCGTCGGTGTCGGCGTAGATGGCGT
>CACZAZ010000018.1:21977-39860 GCA_902779285.1 uncultured Ruminococcus sp. | reverse complement strand
GCATCGGGACGGGAGGCTCGAATTCGTCTTCAGGAACGGCCAGACCGTGATGGAGCGGCTGTCATCGCCGTGGGCGTCGAAGCCTACGAAGACCAGCGTCCGTGTCTCGTCGTTGTATCCGAACGCCTCGTGTTGGAGTCTTTTGGTGCTGTGCTGCATCGCGTCGGTCGGGGTGCGGTGACAGCAGAACGAGAACCCGAACGCCTCGGCACTGTGCAAAAAGTTGCGATACGCTGCAACGTAGTGCAGCCGGGACTGTTTGGCGGCGGCGTAGACGTCGGGATCGTCGTAGGTCAGCCAGCAGAGCAAAACGGTTGCGCCGTCTGCGTTGAACCAGGTCGAGCGGGCGCTGTAGTAATAGTCGCCGTCAGACGGGGCGTGGGAGGCAAGGAACGCCGCTTTGTCTATGTCGCCGTAACCATGTTCAAAAAACGCGTCCCAACGGTAGTTCTCCCGCCAACTGTCAAGCCCGCGCTCTTCGGCACGGCTCGGCACGACGAAGGAGGCAACGAATAGCGCCAGGACCGAAACGGTTATCAGGATCATGATCGACGCCAGAACGAAGGCGATCACGACGCGGGGGGATCTTTTCTGTTTTTCTTTCATCGGATTATCCTTTCAAAGCGGGGGCAAACGGCGTTCGCTCGGGTCATTCGGGCAAGTGGATCCCGACGCCGTTTTCCCAATCGAACCATTCTCCGTAGTAGTGATTGAGAAACGCGGGGAAGTCGCTGTTCCCCAACTCGATATACTTGTTTTCACGCTTTCCTCCGCCATCAAAAGACAGAAAGATCAGCGTCCGCGTTTCGTCGTTGAAGCCGAACGCGTCGAAATTCTCCGGAAAACCCGAGGCGTGTTTTTGCCAATTATCGACAAATCCAACTATTTTGGCTTTGTGGTCGAGGGTGTAAAAACGAAACCCGTACGCCTCGTGTTCGCCGTAAAGCGAGAGGTCGGATAAGCGCGCTTCCATGTGCGACTGCTTCGCGCCGCGGTAGACGTCGGGGTCGTCGTAGGTCAGCCAGACGAAATCGCGGATCTTGCCGGACTTCAGCGTGTCGTAATAGTCGGCGTGGTAGTCGCCGTCGGAGTAGGGATAGGCGGCGAAGAACTCCCGTTTGCTTTCGGGTTCGATCGAGTTTTCCGCTTGGCTGGGATTCCACAAATAAAGCCCCTCTATATGCGAGTGTTCCGCCGGGATCCCGGCGATCTGCAAAACGAGGAACACGATAAACCCGACGACAAGAAAAGAGGGGAAGAAGCCGAGGAGGGCGCCGAAAAAGGAGACGAGAAAAGACTTGCGTTTTGCGGAAGATTCCGGTTTCATGTTCTTCTCCTTTCAACGCGTCAGTTTGTGGCGCGGTCGCCGGCTTCCCAGTCGAACCAATCGCCGAAGAACCAATCGAGGAACCCCGCGAAGTCCGTCAGTCCCGCGACGACGTGCGGATCCTCTTTCTCCCACCGTTCGCGGGTGGTGCCGACGAAAACCAGCGTCTGTTTTTCGTCGTTGTGTCCGAACATGGAGACGTTTGCCGGGAAGGTCGCGTTTTCGCCGACGTAATAGAACGTGAAGCCGTAAACGTCGGGGTCCTCGAAGGGAGACAGTTTGGTCGACGCGGCGTCAAATCGAGACTGCTTGGCGGCTTCGTAGACGGCGGGGTCGTCGTAAGTCAGCCAGATGAGCGACCGCTGACGGGACGTGCCGGGAACTAAGATGTTGCCCGTCTCTTTCCGCTCGACGCGGAAGTCGCCGTCGGCGTAGGGATATTCGGTCAAAAAGTCCTTACGTATGACCCGATAGAGTTCACCGTCCGGAAGATACCGGTTGGGATCCCATTCGTCAAATCCCGTCCACGTTTCGACGGTTTCGGAACCGAGGGAGCAACCCCTTATCCCGAGAAGCAAGAGGGCGACGCAGACAAGCGCAGCGACGATCCCGAGCGCGACTCCGGCGACGAACGGTCTGTTGTTTTCTTTCATAGAGCACCTCGTTTCGTTTGACTACGGCGTGCCGACGCCGGCATCCCAATCGAACCACTCGCCGTAATAGTGGGAGAGAAACGCCTCGTAATCGGTGTTCGCCAACTTCATATACCGCTTCTCCCGGCTGCCCGAGGCGTCGAACCGGAGGAACACGAGCGTCAAGGTCTCGTCGTTATAACCGAACGCTTCGTAGTCGATATACTTGTTCTTGCCTCTGCCCTTCGTGACCTTCATGATGTCGTCGAAAGAGCAGAACGCAAACCCGAACGCCCGGGTCTCGGAGAGGGGCTTGGGGTCGGACTCCGCTTTCTTTGCGGCGTAGTCCAGCCGCGACTGCTTGGCGGCGGCGTAAACGGCGGGATCGTCGTAGGAGAGAAAAGCGAGACTCCTTTTGAGACTGTTGATCCAAAAGACGGACACGCGGCAGTCGTAATAATAGTCGCCGTCATCGGGCTCGTAGAGGAGCAAAAAGTTATCTTTCCCCTCGGCGGTCGATTGACTCCCGAGAAAACTGCTGCCGTCCCCCCAGTTCTCGATCCCGCGCCGTTCGACGTGAATCGGGGTCAAAGGAGCGTCGTAGGAGGGCGCAAACAACAGATGCAGCAGAAGGAACAGAAGAACGCAGACGGTCGTCAGGATCATGACCGACGCCAGAACGATCGCGAGAACGGCGCGGGGGGACGGTTTCCGTTTTCCTTTCATAAGATCATCCTTTCGTTGTTCAAGGACAACGAAAGCGGTTTGCAAAGCCCGTCTTTCCGGGGCTTTTCGTCGTCGTTCCTGCGTTTATTATAGCACGCGGAATAGGAAAAGTCAACCAAACGGGGGCGGCAGGAGGGCTTGCGCAGGGGAGGGAAACGTGGTACAATAGAAGGGAAAGAACGAAACGGGGGAAAAAGAAACGATGATCTATACCGAAATGACGAAAAAGGCGTTGAAACTCTCGTTTGAGGCGCACAAGGAGCAGAAGGACAAGGGCGGTTTGCCGTACGTTTACCACCCGTTCCATCTGGCGGAACAGATGACAAGCGAAGAAGCGGTCGTCGTCGCTCTCCTGCACGACGTGGTCGAGGACACCGCCCTTTCGCTCGACGACGTTCGGGCTTACGGTTTCCCCGAAAGCGTGATCGAGGCGCTTGCGCTTTTGACCCACGACAAGGCGACGCCTTATTTCGATTACGTCGCAAGGGTCAAAACCAACCCGATCGCGCGGGAGGTCAAGTTGGCGGATCTGGAACACAACGCCGATCTTTCCCGGCTGGATAAGGTCGAAGAAAAAGACAAGGCGAGAGCCGAAAAGTACCGTCAAGCCGTCGCGCTTTTGCTTAACTGACCGACGGAAAGAGGAGAAACGATGACTGCGCTCTATCAAGTGAAGCCGACCGATCTTTGGTTCCGGAAGAAGATGCTCGCGGACGAGGCGACCATGTCCTACAACCGCGCGTGGGGCGGGACGATCGCGTTCCCCGAAAGCGATTGGGCGGACTGGTACGACTATTGGATCGCGCGTCCGGAGGGGAAACGGTTTTATCGGTATCTTACGGACGAGGGGCGCTTCGTCGGGGAGGTCGCGTACCACTATGACGCGGAACTTTCCGGGTTTGTCGCGGACGTGATCGTTTACGCCCCCGAGCGGGGAAAAGGATACGGGAGAGCCGGGCTGGACCTGCTCTGCGCCGCCGCGAAGGAGAACGGGATCACCGAACTATACGACGATATCGCGTCCGACAACCCCGCCGTCGGTTTGTTTCTCCGGAACGGCTTTGCGGAGGCGTTCCGCGCCGATGGAAAAATCGTTCTGAAGAAAACGCTTTGACCGTCCGGGGATGTAAACAATTCTTTACTCCTTTTGCGTCTTGACAATATCAAGAAACAACGGTAGAATAAAAGAGACGAGAAAAAAGACAAGGATTTTTCATCCGACGCGTACTATAAAAGAATGAAAAGGAAAGAGAGCGGGGCGGCTTTGGAAAACGACGGCGAAGGAACGCTCGCGGAAAGGACGAACGATGAGAAACGAAAGCAAGAGCGCTGCCCGGGGGCTGATCTGCCTTATCGTCAGTCTGCTGATCCTCGGCGGGCTGATCGCCTGGAACGAATGGGCGGGGACTCGCGGCCCCACGGGGAGCGAGGACGATCCGTTCGTTGCGACGCTGCTTGACGAGCCGACCTGCACCGTGCTCGTCCGGACGGCGTTCCTCCAAGCCGCGTTCGACGCCGTTACCCCCGACGAGCGGGCGTTGATCGCCGCGGCGGTCGCGGAGACGGATATCGTGGGGATCCCCGACGGGACGTATCCGATGTTCCATCCGGAACACGTCAAACAAGTCATCCTGGATCAGATCGAACGGCACGGGACGACGCTCGAAGCGGTCGTTGCCCGCGCGCGGGAATATATGGTCGCCGCCCTCCCGGCGAGCAGGATGGCGTTGACCTTCCGCGTGACCGGGTGTATCACCGACCAAGACGATCGGCGCGTAAAAGAAGAGCTGGGCTTTCTCGGCAGGACGCTGACCGACCTCGGGTTGGATCCGGAGAAGGTCGAGCGGGCGATCCTTTTCACGGTCGCGACGGAGCCCGCGGCGGAGATCGACGGGATCTTCCGGATCGCCGGGTCGGAGGATGACGAGGAGACGACGTTCGTATATCTCTACGACGGGAAGTGGTATCTCGATCCCCGGAATCTCAACGACGATCTCTTGGACCTCGGGATGAGCGACCGGGACGATCTCCCGGGGACCGCGACCGAGACGGGGACCGTCCGCTGGGTGAACGGCGATCATTTCCGGATGGGCGATACGGTGTTCCGCGTGACCGATCCGTCCGTCCTCGACGGGATCGAAGCGGGCGACAGCGTCCGGGTCGTGCGCTGCCGCGACGTGTGGATGAGGGCGGAACTCTTGATCGAGGAGCGCGATACCGTCAAGATCGCAAACGCCGTTTCGGTCGAGAAAAACTGATCTCAAAACGAAAACCCCCTCCGATTTGTCGGAGGGGGAGTTTTTATTTGGAGGAAAGGAAGTCGGATAGGCGGTGCGAGTAGAAGAAGCCGTGCACCATCCCGTCGAATTCGTGCCAGAACGAGAGGGTCTGACATTTCCCGGCGCGGGGGCAGTTCGTCGAGTCGGCGGCAAGGCACGCGATCGGCGCGAGGGTCCCCTCGGTCAGCTCGATGATCTCCCCGACGGGGTACTGTTCGGGCGGGCGGCAGAGACGATAGCCCCCGCCTTTTCCGCTCGAGCCCGCGATCAGCTTGCCCTTCACCAGCACGCTGACGATGGATTCGAGATATTTTTTCGAGATCTCCTGCCGCTCCGCGATCTCCTTCAGCGGAACGAAACCGTCGTCCTTATGCTCCGCCAGATCGATCATCACGCGCAGCGCGTAGCGCCCCTTGGTCGAGACCATCCGTTCGTCCTCCGTTCTTTGATACGCCTATTATACCACGGGGTAAGTGGGCAATCAAGCGGGCGGGGCAAAAATTTTTTATTTACCTATTGACACGGTAGGCAAATAGGCGTATAATATCCCGGGAAACGGACGAAAGGGGATCTTGCATGTATATCTATGCGGACAACGCCGCGACGACAAAGATGAGTCGGGCGGCGATCGAGAAAATGACGCCCTACCTTGCCGAGTGCTACGGGAATCCGTCGGCGCTCTACTCGCTCGGACAGCGGGCGAAGGACGCGCTGGAGGAATCCCGCGAGACCGTCGCGCGCCTGATCGGGGCGGAGCCGAGGGAGATCGTATTCACCTCGGGCGGCTCGGAATCCGACAACCAGGCGATCCGCTCGGCGGCGGAAGCGGGGGCGAAGAAGGGAAAACGGCATATCGTCTCCGACGCGATCGAGCATCACGCGGTCCTGCACACCTTGAAACGGCTGGAGCGCGAGGGATTTGAAGTGACGCTCGTCCCGGTGACGCCGGAGGGGATCGTCGAACCCGACGTCGTTCGGGCGGCTATCCGGGAGGACACCTGCCTTGTGACCGTGATGACGGCGAACAACGAGATCGGGACGATCCAGCCGGTGAAAGAGATCGGAAAGATCTGCCGTGCGCGGGGCGTACTTTTCCACACCGACGCGGTGCAGGCGGTCGGGCATATCCCGCTCTCCGTCGGGGAACTCGGGGTCGATCTGCTCTCGGCGTCGGCGCACAAGTTCCACGGGCCGAAGGGGGTGGGTTTTCTCTACGCGAAGCGCGGGACGCCGCTCGCCAATCTGATCGAGGGCGGGGCGCAGGAGCGCGGCAGACGCGCGGGGACCGAGAACGTCGCGGGGATCGTCGCGATGGCGGCGGCGCTCGAGGAGGCGGTCGCGGGGATCGAACGGAACGCGAAACGCCTGATCCCGCTGCGCGATCGGTTGATCGCGGGACTCTCGAAGATCCCGCACGGCGCTCTGAACGGGGATCCCGTCCGGCGGCTGCCGTCGAACGTGAACTTCTGCTTTGAGGGGATCGAGGGCGAGTCGCTCTTGCTTTTGCTCGACGATCGCGGGATCGCGGCTTCGTCGGGATCGGCGTGTACGTCGGGCTCGCTCGATCCGAGCCACGTTCTGCTCGCGATCGGCCGTCCGCACGGCGTGGCGCACGGGTCGCTCCGGCTCTCGCTCGGGGAGGACGCGACCGAAGAGCAGATCGATTATATGATCGAAGCGACGAGCGACGTGGTTTCGTATCTGCGCGGGTTCTCCCCGGTCTGGCACGATCTTGCCGACAGGAAAGCCGAGTTCGTATTATAAAGGAGGAAAAACAGATGGCACTCTACAGCGAAAAGGTGATGGATCATTTCCGCAATCCCCGGAACGTCGGGGTGATCGAGGACGCCGACGGCGTGGGCGAGGTCGGGAACGCCAAGTGCGGCGATATCATGAAGATCTATCTGAAGATCGAGAACGGGATCGTGGAAGACGTGAAGTTCGAGACCTTCGGTTGCGCCAGCGCCGTCGCGTCCAGTTCGATGGCGACCGAGCTGATCAAGGGAAAGCCGGTCTCCGAGGCGCTGAAACTCACCAATCAGGCGGTCGCGGAGGCGCTCGACGGGCTGCCCGCCTATAAGATGCATTGCTCCGTCCTTGCCGAAGAAGCGATCAAAAACGCCCTCGAGGATTACTATAAAAAGCACCCGGAGGCAAAGCGGGATTAACGGGGGTTACGAGAGGTTACGGGGGCTTGCGTGGGATTACGGGGGCTTGCGCTTTCTTGGAAGAAAGCTTGGCAAAGAACTTCATTATGGGAGAAATATTGATATCAGCAAAACGGCGAGCGCGCTCGCCGTTTTGCGGTTCTATAGACGGGACTGCAAAAAAATCTTCGCTTTTCAAAAAATGCTCCTCGCCGCTTCGTCGGGGAGCAATTCACCCCGCCGCGATCTCACAAGGCGGTTTTTCTTGACTGCCGCGGCGGTATTTGGTATACTATAGAAAAAGAACGCACGAAGGAGACCGTCACATGGCAAACGAAACCGCAGCGCGCCGCGCGCCGATCGTTCTCGCGCCGTCGCGCAGTTATCCCGGGTTTCAACTGTATCTGAACGTGATCGGCAAGGGAACGGCGGACAAACTCGTAAGAGACCTTGCGCTGACCGTCGCCCGCTGGCTCGATCAAAGGCTGTCGCCCGAAAACGGAGAGGGGAAAACCGCCCCGGTCGAAGCGGAACGCGCGTTTGTCTCCCATAAGGGGGAATACGGGTCGTATCCGCTCACGGTGATCTATTCGGCGGAGACGAACGAATGGGCGATGTCGCTCCGCGAGCCCGACGCCGCGCAGGACGATCACGATCCGGTCCACGGTCGGTCGTTTGTGACCGAGGTCGCGATCCGGGCGGACGGGGACAAGAGCGCGGAGTTCGGATGCCGGATCACCGTGATCGACCCCGACGGCGCGCCGGAGGTGAACAACGCCTACCGCCCCGTGTTCGTGCGCGAGATGTTCGAGGCAGCGGAAAAGGGGACGTACACGCTCCGTCAGGCGGGCGCGGATCTCTTCGGCGGGCTGCCGTGGACCGTCGAAACCAAAAAAGACGCCGAGCGGCTGGTCGAACTGATTGGGAACGGCGACGAGGACAATCAGCTCCCGATCCTTCTGTTCACGCTGCCCGAAGAAAAGGCGAAGGACGTCGGGGCGATCATCCAAGCCGTCCAAGCCGAGGGGTGGAAACCCTCCCCCTTCGGGGTGATGGGGACGCCGCCCGTTCAGCCGGAGGGCGCGGAGAGGGCGCGGGATACGCTTGCGCGTACCGCCGAGGATTGTGCGCGGCACAATTTCGGATTCTGCCGGACGGCGCTGCTTCTCTTTCGTGCGGAGGAGTTTTTGAAAACGGTACGCGCCGACGGGGAGCCGGGCGACCTGTTCCGTTTCGATCCGCCGACGTTCGGGGGAGAACGACGCAGGATATCCGGACAGACCGTTCTGCGGGATTCGTTTTCGGAAAAGATCAAGACCGAGATCCGGGCGTTCGGAAAGCACAAGCCCTATTGCTGGGGCGGGCTGCGCTTCGTCCGGGAGCTTGAGGTCGCGCAGGAGAAACGCCGGATCGAAGAAGGGGTCAAGGACGCCCGGCTATCGGCGGAGGAGTTGGGAGCGCGGCTGCGGGAGGAAACGCAAAAGAACGCCGAACTGCTTGAACAGCTGAAGGAGAAGAACGACGAGCTGGCGCGGGCGGAACGAGAGAAGGCGGCGGAGTACGAACGGGCGCGCAAGGAGTTCTCCGGGAAGATCGACGAGTTGGAACGGAAAAACGAAACGCTGGAAAACGAGAATCGGGACCTGACCGAAACGGTCCGCCGCCGCGACGAGCAGATCGAGGCGCAAAAAGGGAAGCGGGAGCCCATTCCCGACGGGGTAACGCTGCGTCCCGCGGAGGTAAAAGAGTTCTTCACGGACGAGCAGTACGACCTCGTCGTGAATATCCTGCAGCAGGCGCAAACCACCTACGGCGGGGAGGGGAACGAACGGATACGGGAACTGCTCGACGCGCTGGTGGAGAACAATCCGATCCGGGGCGAGGGGCTCCGGTGGCTGGACGAGATCGAGCGGGTGTTCCTCGGCAACCGCAAGTTCACCTCGGCGGATCTTTCGACCCTGCGCGGACTGGGATTCGAGACCCCGGACGAAAAGGCGGGGGACGGACACGTCTTTCTGTCGCTGCAGGGGCGGAAACGCTACCGCTTCAAGGTGAGTTCCACGCCCGACGAGTACCGCACCCGGCAAAACGAGTTCAACAAGATCGTCAAGAAGTCGGTCTCGATCTATAAGAATCCGAAGATCAAATAAAGGGATCCGCGAAGGCGGACAAAGCGCCGAAACGCTTGACACCGCGGGGGAATCGGGGTATAATAGAGGGGAAAACACGGAAGGGGTGAGCGGTATGACGGGAGAGTTCCGGGAGAAGGCGAACCTGATGGACGAGGCGGCGATGGATCGCGCGATCACGCGGTTGAGCCACGAGATCCTCGAAAAGAACAACGGCGCCGGGAACGTCGTGCTGATCGGCATCCGCCGCCGCGGGTATCCGCTCGCGCTCCGGATCGCGGGGAAGATCAAGACGATCGAGGGCGTGACCGTCCCGGTCGGGGCGATGGACATCACGTTTTACCGCGACGACCTTTCCAAAAAGAACGATCAGCCGGTCGTGTCGGAGACCGAGATCCCCTTCGACGTGAACGGAAAGACGGTGGTGCTGGTCGACGACGTGATCTTTACCGGGCGGACGGTGCGCGCCGCGATCGACGGGCTGTTCGATCTCGGAAGACCGGGCGCCGTGCGGCTCGCGGTTATGATCGACAGGGGGCTGCGCGAACTGCCGTTCCGTCCCGACTTCGTCGGCAAGAATATCCCGACCTCGCACGCCGAGATGATCCGCGTCCGCGTGAAGGAGTTCGACGGGGCGGATTCGGTCGCGATCCTGCAGCAGGTAAACGAGGGGGAAAACCGATGAACGATCAATGGAACGAAAACGGGGGGAACCGCCCCGAGGAACCCGAGCGGGTGTATATCCCCTATCCGCAGAGCCCCGGCTCCGAGCCCGTCCCGGGAGGGGGTTTTGGCACGACTGCGCTGATCTTCTCGATCCTGTCGGTGCTTTTGTCCGGTTGTCTTGCGCCGGTCTCGGTGGTCTTTTCGATCCTCGCCTTCTTCCGGCTCCGCCGCTACCGCGAGGAGGGAGGAGATTTGAGAGGGAGCGCCGTCGCCGCCGCCCTGCTCGCGGGGCTGGGGATCGTGTTTGCGGTTTTGACGGCGGTATTGGTCGTCGTCGCGTTTGTGACGAAGGATCCGAACTCGATCTACGGGTACCTTTATCAAGTAGAAGCGTAAGAGTTATGAGTTGCGCTGCGGCGCAATGTTATGAAACTCTTTCGGAGCAGTTATGAGATTGCCGCCTGCACGCAGGCGGCAATCGTTATGAGTCTCCCGCGCCGAACGGCGCGGGAGGGAAAAAAGGCGCGGGCTGCGTTGCGATGCAACGAGACGGGAACCAGCGGTCCACCTCATCCGTCGCTTCGCGCCACCTTCCCCTCAAGGGGAAGGCTGCGGGGAGTGGGGCGACGCGGAGCCCCCGGCGCCCCCTCCGCTGCGAGCGCGTCCCGACACCGCCCCTTCCGTCGCGGCAAGCCGTGCCACCTCCCCCGATGGGGGAGGCTTTGTTTTGGAAACGTCTTTGCGACCATATTGCGCCAGCAAGGGTTATCAGGCGGGCGAGAACGAGCGCAGAATCCCCGTTCTCGCGCCGAAGGCGTACATTCGTACGTCGAGAGTAAGAGAACGGGGAGAGAAAAACGAATTTCAATAAAACGAAGAAAACCGTTTGTGGCGAGGGAATCCCCGAACCGCAGACGGTTTTCATCCTTAATCAGCGTTTAACAATGCAGGGATTGCGCACAGAGAAGAAAGCATTAACGAATCATAAAAGATTCCCTTCGTTTTTCGGTCCGCGCCGAAACGTCCCCGGCGTCTTGCCCGAGAGGATCGCCGTTATCCTTTCCGGGCGTTTTTACGGCGGATATACTCGAACAGAACGAATATGATCTGCACGGGAACGCCGAGCAGAAAGATGGGCCAGATATTCCCGGGTGCGGTGACGAGAAAGTGCAGGTAGACGCCGGTGAGGATCGACCACATATCGAGCGAGAGGAGGATCAGCGTTACGATCCCGCTCCACCAGCGGCGCGAGAAGAACACGGAAAACGAGAGCGACGCGGGGACCGCCCAGATATACGCCAGCCAGACGGTGTCCTCGTGGATCACGCGGTTATAGACGAAAATGATGGTCGCGACCGCGAAGCAGAACGTCGCGAGCAGAAGCACGATCGCGATCCGCGGTCCGAGCCCCTCGTTTTTCTTCTTTCCCGCCTTGGGCGCTTCTTCGTGACGGCGGATCAGCCAATCGAACTCCACGCCGTAGATCTCGCAGACCCGGAGCAGTACGCTGATGTCCGGAAGACTGTCTCCCACCTCCCAACGGGAGATCGCCTTGTCGGAGTAGTTCAGCGCCTTCGCAAGTTCCTGCTGCGTCATCTTGTTCGTTTTGCGTAAAAGGATCAGGTTGTTTACGATATTCTTTCTGACGTCTTCCATGTTTTTATTATACCACGCGCCGAGGACGAATGCAAGGGGGAATAGAGAGATTTGTCGACCGCTCTATTTTAAATAGAGTCGGTTTTTACAGGACGTCTCGGTAGAATAGAATTTGAGAATTCATAATTGCGGCGGGCGCTTGACACGGGCGGCGCGGTCGGGTATACTCTTTTTCGGAACGAGCCCGACAAATTCCGACCGAAAGGAGGCGTACCGAGGTGACGCCGCTGCAAATCATTCTGATCGTACTGCTTTCCGTCGAACTGCTCTCCGTCCTCCTGTACGTCCCGCATATTCTCTGGTGGTTCGAGGGGCGCCGTCCGCAGGAACGCCTGCACGCGAAAAAACAAAGGAAGTTCGCCCTGCTGATCCCGGCGCGGGACGAGAGCAAAGCCATCGCTCCGCTGCTCGACAGCGTGAAGCGGCAGACCTATCCCGCGGATCTGATCGACGTCCGCGTGATCGTGAAGGATCCCGACGATCCGACCGTCCGCATGGTGCGAGAGGCCCTGCCGGACGCCGCGGTCCAGGTCGTCCCGAATCAGAAGCGGAAAGCCGAGGCGATGGACGCCTGCATGCAGACCATCCTTGCGACCGGGCACGCGCCCGACGCGTACCTGATCGTCGACGCCGACTGCATCCTCTCCTCGACCTACGTGGAGGAGATGAACAACGCGATGGAATCGGGCGCCGACGTCGTCATCCCGCGCAAACTCATCAAGAACTGGCTGACCGAAAAGAAAGAGTACCGCACGCTCTACGCCAACTGCAGCGCCATGACTTACGTCGGGGTCGACGACATGGGCAACAAGAGCAAGTCGAAGCGGGGCTATCCTCTCGCGCTCTGCGGGCAGGGGATGCTGATCGGGGCGCGGGTGATCGAAAAACTCGGCGGCTATCCGTTCCGCAGTCTGACCGAGGACTACGAGCTCGCGGTCGAGTGTATGCGGCGCGGGTACAAGCAACTCTACTACGAATTCGCGGAGATCTATTCCGAAGAGCCGCTCACGCGGCGCGAATACAACAAGCGCCGGGTCCGCTGGCTCAAGGGCTTCGCACAGTTCAGCAAGACCTACGGCGGGGAAGTGCGGGAGATGACCTTCGGTCACGGTCGGCCCGACCCCGGCAAACTGCATTTCCTGTTCGATCTCTACCCGGTCTACGGGATGCTCGCGGGCGACGGGATCGGTTTCGCCGCTTGCCTCGTTCTTGCGCTGGTGCGGCTGATTGCCGGGATCGGCGGGGTCGGCTCGGCTCTGCTTTGGTCGCTTTTGCCGGTCGGGATCGCGTACGTCGAACTGGTGGTTTTCGCCGCGGCGCAGCTTCTCGTCAGCCGGAGCTTCTGTCGGATGACGCGGCGCGAAAAGACCCGGTTCCTGTTCCTCTTTCCGTTCGTTTCGATCGAGTACGTCTGGATCCTGATCCTCGCGTTCACCACGACCGTCCGCGCCGACGATTGGGCGCCGGTCGCCAGGATGTCGATCGATTCCGACGAGGTGGGGACCGAAGCCGTCCGCGAGGAGAGAGAACGGGAGGCGTCGGCGTGACCCGCGGCGAGAAGATCCGGCAGGAGATCGAACACGAGCGGGCGCGGGATTTTTCGGCGCACATCAACCCGCCCTGCACGGGGAAATCGGTGCTGCCGGTCTCGGACGATTACGACTATCTCAAGGGTGGGTTTTTCCACCGGCTGCTGTCCTGCTTTTCGGTCGGGGTGTTCCGCTTCGTCGGGTTGTTCATCGGTCGGTACTGCCGGCTGAAGATCAAGGGGAAAAAGAACCTCAAGGGCGTCGGCGGGGCGATCTTGACCTCCAACCACGTAAACGATATCGACTGCGTTCTGATCCGCCGCGCGGTCGGCAGACGGAAACTGAAGATCACGGTCGCGGAGTTCAACAACCGCCGCGGCGCGTTCGGCGCTCTGCTGCGGGCGGCGGGAACGCTCCCCATCGGGAAAACGCTCCCCGCGATGCGGCACCTGAACCGCGCGATCGCGGAGTACCTGAAACGGGACCAATTCGTTCTGTTCTACCCCGAGGGGTCGCTCTGGTGGTGCTACGAGAAGCCGCGTCCCCTGATCGAAGGGGCGTTTCTCTCCGCCGCGAAAAACGGGGTCCCGGTGATCCCGCTGTTCTTCACCTTCCGCACCTACGGCACGCGCCGCGACGGGACCCCGAAAAAGGCGTTCACGCTCCATATCGGAAAGCCCATCCTCCCGGATCCCGGGAAATCGCTGCGCGAGGAGGCGAAGCGGCTGGCGGACCTGACGTGGGAATTCAACGCGAAGACCTACGAGGAAGCGTACGGAAAAGCGGTGGAATACGAATAATGTACGCTTCGCGTAATGATGTTGCCTGCGGCAATGATGTGACTTCGTCAATGATGTGCCGCGCGGGGACCCCTCCCCCTGCGGGCGTGAAGTAACAAAAGGAAGCCGTTGCGACGGATCGCAACGGCATAAATTGCTCCCTGCGGTCGCACGAAACGCCGCCCGGCGAAACGTCGGGCGGCATTGTTATTAACAAAAAGCAAAGGGAGCCGTTGCAGCAGCGTCTATAGAACCGCAAAATGGCGAGAGTCCGCAGGGGCTCGCCGTTTTGCTTTCATATTCCTTTTTGTTGAAGTTCTTTGCCAAGCTTTCTTCCAAGAAAGCGAAAAAAATCCTCGTTTCTCTTGCGTGCGGGCGGGGGAACTGCCCGTTACGAGCGCGGGGTTACTCCGTCAAGAGGGAGAGGGTGGGGAGCCGGGGCTCGATATCGGCGACGAGGGCGAACTGGTTGCGGGCGCGGGCGAGGTTGTGTCCGGGGTAATCGGTTTTGAAATAGACGTCGCCCAGGATATGATCGGTGAGGAAGCGGATCCCGCATTCGAGGGTCATCAGTTTGATCGAAAAGGGGAGCAGTTCGCGTTCTCTCTCGGTGAGCGAGCCGCCGAGCGAGTCGAGAAATCCCCGGGTGAACGCGGCGATATTCTCGCGCCGGAAGAATACTCCGGAGAGGTCGGTCTCGTCCTCAGACGCGGACGCGGCGCCGAAACGGAGCGCGTCGCCGTAGTCGTAGAGCAGAGAGCCGGGCATCACGGTATCTAGATCGATCAGAGCGATACATTCGCCCGAGTTCCGGTCAAAGAGAAAATTGTTGAGCTTGGTGTCGTTGTGGGTCACGCGGAGCGGGATCTCGCCCGACGCGAGCCCGTCGACGATCACGCCGCAGTCGCTCTCCCTTGACAGGGCGAAATCGATCTCGCGCGAAACCGACGAAGCCCTTCCGCAGGGGTCGGACGCGATCGCGGTCTTCAGTTGTTCCAGCCGCGCGCGGGTGTCGTGAAAACGCGGGATCACCTCGCGGAGCGCGTCCGCCGGGAATCCCTCGAGCCGACGCAGGAAAAGCCCGAAGGTCTTCGCCGCCCGGCAGAGGGCGTCGGGGTCGGCGGTCTCGCGGGATGCGGCGTCGGGGATCAGCCGGGTCAGCCGGTAGCACTCGCCGTCAAGCAGGACGTAGGGAAGCCCCGTCTCGCGGGCGGGGATCAGCGTCAGGGTCTCGCGGTCCGGGTCGCCGCCGTCGAGGGCGATCTTCTCTTTCAGGTACGCCGTCACGCGGGCGACGTTTTCGACCACGCGGGCGGGCTCGGGAAAGACGGCGCGGTTGATCTTTTGCAGAACGGTCGGCGGATCGGTCTTTACAAGATAGGTGCCGTTGATGTGTCCGCGCCCGAATGGAACGATCGGGGGGCGGTCGCCAATATCGACGGAAAACCGGGATAAAACAGACCGCAGAACGGAGGGATCATCCACGGTATTTTCCCTCTTCGATCATCCGCTTGATCGCCGCGCGGAGCGCCCCCGCGTCCTCCCGGTAGGTGACGCCGTACCACTTCTCGGGCGTTTCGAGCACCTTCACCGAGAGAGAGCCGTCGCGGATCGCGGCGTCGACGCAGCCGGGGAGATAGAGTTCGTCCTTCAGGGCGTCCTTCATCCTCGGCAAAAGCGCCCGGAGATCCGCGTCCAGCCGCTCGGTGAAATCGGAGCGGAAACCCCACATATTCATTGAAACGATCGTGTCGAGCGGCACGCCGCTGTTTTTGTCCAGCCCGAAGCGTTCCTCGATCCCGGCGAGCAGCCCGTTCTTCACCGTGCAGACGCCGCGATTGACCGTTCCGGTCTCCGAGAGCGTGTTGCCCAGCCGATAGCCGACCATACACGCCGAGAGCGCGGGGTCGGAGAGGGCGTCAAAGAGGACGCGATACGAGCCGCCGCCGTAAAAGTCGTCGGAGTTGACCACGGCGAAGGGTCCGTCGAGGTGTTCGCGGGCGCACCAGACGGCGTGGGCGGTGCCGAGGGGACGGGTGCGTTCCGAAACGACCGAAAAGCCGTCCGGAAGGATATCGTTTTCCTGCAGGGCGTAGCGCACGTCGAGCAGTTTTTCGATCCGGCGTCCGACCGTCTCCCGGAAGTCACCGAGCATCGACCGGCGCAGAACGATCACGGCGCGCCCGAAGCCCGCCGCCGAAGCGTCGTATACCGAATAGTCGAGAATGGTCTCTCCGTTCGGGCCGAAGGGCTCGATCTGTTTCAGCCCGCCGAAGCGGCTGCCCATTCCCGCCGCCATTATGAGAAGCGTGACCGTCTTTTCCGTCATACCGTTTTCCTCTTTCCTTTTCCCCCGAAGGGGGAGTTTGTGGACAGTATAGCGCATTTTTTGCCGCTTGTCAACCGGGCGGAGCGGGACGGGAGCGCGAAGGACGGCGGAAAGGGGCGCTTTTCCTCCGACGGGCGAGATTTCCTTTCTTGCAAAAAATCGGCGCGAAAGAACATCCCCCTTTTGTGAAAAACGACGGAATCCGTGTTGACAAACCCCCTTTTTTATTATATAATCAATAGCAGAGCCGCTCAAAACCGCAGAGAGTGGTTCGCTTCAACGTCAAGAAAGGAAAGCAACCATGAAACGGATCATCTGTTTATTGCTCGTTCTCGTGATGACGGCGCTCGTGCTCGCCTCGTGCGGGAAGAGCAAGGACGCCGCGACAACGACGGCGAAAGAGACCGCCGCGGAGACGACGGCGAGCGCGACCGCCGGACAAGAGACGGCGGAGGCAACGACGGCGACCCCGACGACCGTCCCGGTAACCACCGCCGATCCCTTCGTCGCGATCGGTGAGGAGGTCAGGGCGCTCTCCGCACCCAACCGGAACATCAAGATCCAGCTCAGCGCCTTCGGCAACGCCGAAAAGATGTCCAAGAACGACAAGTACGTCGCGGGACCCGACGCGGTCGAAGAGGGGGAGACCCCCGAGATCCAGGTCATGGTCTACGAGCGCAACCGGGCGGCGAACGAACTGCTCGGTACGACGGTCGCTTATTCCTACTGGAAAGATCTCGGATGGGACGAGCAATGGGGACGGATCGAGACCCTGGTCAAGGGGCAGGACCCCGACGCTCCCGACGTTTTCGTCGATATGATCTTCGACCTCGGCGTCGCTACGACGAAGGGGCTGTTCAAGGACGTCTGGTCGATCCCCGGCTCGTACTTTGATTTTGACGCCGCCGGCTGGATGGGCGAGTGGATGGAGAGTATGTCGCTGTCCGGCGACCGCGCCTACATCATGGCGGGCGACTACTTCCTCGACGTTATGCGCGCGATGGGCGTTCTGCCCTTCAATATGACCATGATGGACGCCAACGCCGAACTGCTGGCGCCGGTGATTTTGCCCGAGAACGAAACGCTTGCCCCGGGCGAGGAGCTTTCCGCCCGCTTCTTCGACTTCGTCGAGGAGGGCAAGTGGACTTGGGATACGCTCACCAAACTCTCGGCGGCGATCTGGAAGGACGTCGACAACAGCGGCGACGACTCGATCGGCGACCGGCTCGGCTTCCTCGGCTCCGGACGGACGAATATGTCGAGTTCGCTCTACCTCTACTCCAACAGCGACGATCTGTTCGACGTGGTCGAGCATATCGAGGATCCATCCAGCGAGTATAACGGGAAACGCTGGATCTACTATCCCGACGATCCCGGCGTGCTGGGCGATATCTTCGACGCGATCTACGCGCTGTTCAACGGCAAGGGAACGATGGCGCCCAACTACCCGAACGAGGGCGCGACCATCCTCGAGCCGGGTCTTGCCTACCATTGGATCAAGTTCGGAGAAGGCGGAGACACCGGTACGCTCTTTGCCGGCTGCTGCGTGCTCGGCGCCCTTGAGGACGAGGCGTTCCAGAATATGACCGACCTCTACTCGGTGGTCCCGATCCCGAAGCTCCGCGCGGAGGGAGAATACAACACCGTTATCCACAACGGCGGAGACGCGGGCGCGATGAACGTC
>CACZAZ010000018.1:0-21971 GCA_902779285.1 uncultured Ruminococcus sp. | reverse complement strand
GGGCGCGATGAACGTCAACGCGCACCCCGACAAGGCGAAAGCGGTCTCGGCGTTCCTGCAGTACTGCACCGTGCATTCGGGCGAGATCCGCGAGGAGTTTTTGCAGATCGTGACCAAGTACCGGACCACGGTTTACAACCAGGGGACCGACCGGATGTTCGACATCATCTACTCCCGCATCGTCGACGGGCGCGACAAGTCGATCGAGGATATGATGAGAAAAGGGGACGGAACCAAGAATTATCGCTGGCACGTTCTGATCATGCAGGGCAACGAGTACACCCACGATTCCTCGTTCCTTGCTTCGGAGTACGCCGCCGCGAAATCCGCCAAGCAGGCGTATCTGGACGACCTTCTCGCCGTCTGGTACACGCTTCCGACGGTCGAGCCCGCAGCCGAATAACCTGCGGTTATCGGGTATCCCCTCCGTTTGACGGGGATACCCGTTTTTTATGATCCTCCGGAAAGGGAATAGAAAATGAAACGAATCACAGCGCTTTTGCTTACGCTTCTCTTCTTTGCGTTCGCGCTCTCCTCCTGCGGGGAGAGGGCGCCCGCCGCAACTGCCGAGACGGGGACCGCGGGACAAACCGGAGCGACCGCCGGTCAAACGACGGCTGACGAGACCGGGGAGGAGACCGTCGGGACCACCGCCGACCCGTGGGAGGAGATCGCCCCGAACGTCACGATGATCGCGGAACGGCACCGCAGCCTGCGTTTTGAGATCAGCACCTACGGCGACGCGGAAAAGAGCAGCAAGAACAAGCCGTACATCGCCGGACCCGACGCCGTTGAAGACGGGACGACGCCGGTGATCGAGCAACTGGTCTGGCAGCGGAACAAGAACGCCGACGAACTGCTCGGCACGTCGATCGAATACGTTTTCTGGGGAGACCTGCGCTGGGCGAAACAGGCGGCGCGGATCATCGAGCTCGTGCAGGGGAACGCCGCCGACGCGCCCGATCTCTTCGTCAACGGGATGTACGACCTGAACAAGGTGCTTCTCACCGTCGGGGCGTTCCGGGATATCTGGTCGATCCGCGGCTCGTTCTTCGATTTTGACGCCGAGGGGTGGATGAAGGACTGGATGGAGGATATGTCTTTCACCGGCGACCGCGCGTACGTTCTCGGCGGCGACTACTTCATCGACCTGCTCCGCACCATCAGCGTACTGCCCTTCAACGTGGATCTGATGGACGCGAACGCGGCGAAACTCGCCCCGGCGATCATAGGCGAGGAAGAGTCGCTCGGCGCCGGAGAGGAACTGTCGGCTCGCTTCTTCGATCTGGTCGAAACGGGCAAGTGGACCTGGGAGACGCTCGGGAAACTCTGCGAGGCGGTCTGGGTCGATACCGACGGGAACGAACAGGACTCGATCGGTGACCTGCTCGGCATCCTCGACGACACCTATATCTCCATGTCCGCCGCGATCTACTGCTATTCCAACGGCGAGCGGCTGTTCGAGACCGATTTCATTGAGGACGCGAACAGCGCGTACAACGGCAAACGCTGGATCTACTATCCCGACAACATGAAAGTCCTCGAAGATATTTTCGACGCGGTCTCGTCGGTTTACACCGGCGCCGGATCGCTCGCGACCAGCGCTCCGGTGGACGGCGCGACCTCCGAAAGCCCCGGGCTCGCCTACCATTGGACCAAGTTCGCACAGGGCGAGACGCTGTTCGCCGGCGCCTGCGTCCTCGGCACGCTGGAGGACGAGGCGTTCCAACAGATGCACGACCTCTATTCGGTGGTCCCGCTTCCGAAAGTGTCCCCCGACCACAAATACAACTCGTTGATCCACGATACCGGCGACGCGGGCGCGATCAACGTCAACACCCAGCCGCTGAAAGCGAAGGTGATCTCGGCGTATCTGCAGTACTGCACCGAACACTCGAAAGAGATCCGCACCGAGTTTTTGCAGACCGTTACCAAATACAAGACCGCGGTCTACAACCAGGGGACCGACCGGATGCTCGAACTGATCTACGGCAGCGTGGTCGGCGGCCGCGACAAGATGATCGAAAACGTGGTCGGCGGCGACGTCAAATGGCACGAGGAACTGAAAAACAGCGGGTTTACCTACACGTCGAGCGACTTCATCTCCGTCTATCAGGCGAACCGCCAATCCAAGCAGAGCGTGCTGGACGGCATCATCAGAAACTGGTATACCTATCCGAAAGACGAGAATCCGTAACGAGATGCGATACGCCGCGCTCCGAAAGGCGCGATCACAACAGGGAAAGGACAATGAAACAATGAAAAGAACGCTCGGATCGCTTTTGCTCCTCTTGGCGCTGATCCTTCTGCTCGCTTCCTGCGGAGGGAAGACCCCCGAAAAAACGACCGGGAGCGCGACCACCCCCGCGACCTTTACCGCGACGGAGGAGGGAACGGAGCCCGCGACCGAAGGAGTGACCACCGCGGACAAGTGGGAGGATCTCGCGCCGAAGATCACGATGCTCGCGGAGAGGGAACGGAAACTCAAGATCGAGTGCAGCGAGTTCGTGACGGCGGAGAAGGCGTCGAAAAACGATATTTATCTGAAGGGACCCGACGCGGTCGAGGACGGCGTGACGTCCGCGATCCAGGTCATGGTCTACGAGCGCAACCGCGACGCCGACGAGTTGCTCGGCACGTCGGTCGAGTTCGTTTTCTGGAACTACGATTGGGGCAAGCAGGCGGGGCAGATCGATACGGTCGTGAAGGGGAACGCCTCGGACGCGCCGGATCTGTTCGTCAATATGCTCTACGACCTGAATCTGGAACTGCTCAACGGGACGTTCAAGGATATTTGGTCGATCCCGGATTCGTTCTTCGATTTTAAGACCGAGGGCTGGCTCACGGCGTGGATGGAGAATCTGTCGTTTTCCGGCGACCGCGCCTATATCCTCGGGAGCGACTACTTTCTCGACGCGTTCCGGGCGATGGCGGTCCTGCCCTTCAATCTCTCCATGATGGACGAGAACGCGGCGGCGCTCGCGCCGGCGATCGTGGGCGAGGAGGAGACGCTCGGCGCGGGAGAGGAACTGTCCGCCCGCTTCTTCGATCTGGTCGAAACGGGCAAGTGGACCTGGGACGTCCTCGGCAAACTGTGCGAGGCGATCTGGGTCGATACCGACGGGAACGAGCAGGACTCGATCGGGGATCGGCTCGGGATCATCGCGGACGAGTACGGCGGGATCAATTCGGGCACGTTCATCTATTCGTGCGGCGAACAACTGACCGAGGCGTATTTCGTCGAGGACGAATCAAGTCCCGATAACGGACGGCAGAGGATCAAATACGCCGATACTTCGGCGGGGCTCGAGCGGATCTTCGACAAGGTGAAATCCGTGTTCGACGGTCCCGGCTCGCTCTCGACCTACGCAAAGTTCGACGGCGCCACCCCCGAGGAGCCCGGGGTCGCGTACCACCATATCAAGTTCGCGGAGAGAGGGCTTCTGTTCGCGGGGGTCTGTCTGCTCGGCGGGCTGGAGGACGTGGCGTTCCAGAACATGGAGGACGTCTACTCGGTGGTCCCGTGCCCGAAAACCGACGTCGACAAGTCGTACAACTCGATCATCCACAACGTGGCGGACGTCGGCGCGATCAACGTCCACCTCAATCCCCGCAAGCTGAAGGCGGTCACGGCGTATCTGCAGTTCTGCACCGAACGCTCGACCGCGATCCGCGAGGAGTTCCTCGAGATCGTGACCAAATACAAGACCACGACCTATAACCAGGGCACCGACCGGATGCTCGATCTGATCTACGACAGCATCCTCTACGGGCGGGACAAGACCGTGGACGATCTGGTCGGCGGGCAGCGCTGGCACAGTCTGATGAAGGAACAGCACTTCGTCGTCGGCTCCGACTATATCTCGACGCAGTACGCGTCGATGGTATCGGGACGGCAGACCAAACTGAACGGACACCTGAACACGTGGTACACGCTCCCCAAGGTCGAGCCCGCCGACTGACCCTGCGGAACGCTTGCCTTTGCGCCGGGTTTGCGCTGCTTTACGATCTGATCGCGGATAATCGCGGGGAGGGTAACGGATGAAGATCACGTTTCTCGGGACGAGCCACGGGATCACCGAAAAGGGGGCGTTTTGCTCGTCGGCGCTGGTGACGGCGGGCGACGCGCGGTATCTTGTGGACGTCGGGGCGCCGGTCGACACCCTGCTCGCGAATCTCGACGTTCCGCTCCGGGACCTTCGCGGCGCGTTCATCACGCACCCGCATCAGGATCATTACGTGGGGCTGGCGCAGCTGACCTATACGGTGGAGGATTTCGGGCGGTTTCTTGACGTCGCGTTCCCGGTGCTCACCCCGGAGGGGATCGATTTTGCCGCTCTGAACGTCTTTCTCTGGGGGGACCCGCGCGGACACGAACGATACCGCGTCGAGGACCCGCCGCCCCGCCGCGTTCGCTTCGAGGTCTACCCCGACGCCCCCGCAGAGGGGTCTTTGATCTTTGACGACGGCGTGCTCCGGGTCACGGCGTACCCCGTCCGGCACATCCCGCACAGCCACGCGTTCCTGCTCGAAGCCGAGGGGAAACGCGTCGTGTTCACGGGGGATCTTCTCAGGGACCTTTCGGATTATCCGCGCGTCGCGACCGAAACCCCCGTCGATCTCGTCGTGACCGAGGCGGCGCACGTACGTCTCGACGACCCCGACACGCCGGAGATCCTCGGGAAGAGCAGAACGCCGGTCCTCGTGATCTCCCACCGCGCCCCCGGCAGAAACCCGATCGAAAGCGTGGAGAAACTCGCCGCCCGGATCGCTCCGATCAAGGTGATCGCCGCCTTCGACGGGATGACGCTCGAGGTCTGACGGGACCCCCGCTTTCTTGGAAGAAAGCTTGGCAAAGAACTTCAACATAATAATAAGCAAAACGGCGCCGCGGCGCCGTTTTGCGATTCTATAGACGGAGCGGAGAGGACGTCTTTGCCGCTCCGTTTTTTATTGTGCCGGACGACCCGTTCATACAGAGCGAAGGCGACCGCGCAAGCCGTGTTTTTGAAACCGCACAACGAGGTACGAGTTGCGCTGATTTCAATCCCTTATTGAAATTCTTTGCTCCACTTTCTTCTAAGAAAGTGGACGTATCTCCTCGTTCCTTTCGTCCTCCTCACGGGTGTTTCGGTTTGGAATGGCAGACGAGGGCGACGAGGTAGCCGAAGCAGAGCGCGGCGGCGGTCCCTCCGGAGGCGGCGGAGAGCCCTCCGGTGAGCGCGCCGAGCAGACCGGTCTCCGACACGGCTTCGCGCACGCCGCGGGCGACGTTCCCGCCGAAGCCGATCAGGGGAACGGTGATCCCGCATCCGGCGAAGTCCGCGAGCGGCTCGAACAGTCCGACGGCGCCGAGGAACACCCCCAGCACGACGTAGACCACGAGGATCCGGGCGGGGGTCAATTTGGTCAGGTCGATCAAGAGCTGCGCGAGAAGGCAGACCAGCCCCCCGACAAGGAACGCGAACAGATAATCGAGCGGAGCGCCGAGCATCACTTATCACCTCCCGTTTTCCCCGACTCCAGAACGATCAGGGGCGCGATCCCGCGGATCGATTCGCCCTGCAGAAGGCACGACGGGCTCATCAGCGCGCCGGTCGCGAGGAACAGGACCCGGCGGAGTTCCTTGCGTTCGAGGGCGGGGAGAAAGAGGGCGGAGAGTACCGAAGCGGAGCATCCGCAGCCCGAACCCCCGGCGTGCACGTCGGCTTTCAGGGGGTCGAAGAGCAAAACCCCGCAGTCCCGGTGCCGCCCCCGGAGGTCCAAACCGTTGTCCCGCAGCAACTCGGAGAGGAGCGCCGACCCCTCCGCGCCGAGATCCCCGGTCACGATCCGGTCGAAGTCCGACGGGCTCTCGCCCGTGAGGGAGAAATAGCGCAGGATCGTGTCGGCGGCGGCGGGCGCCATCGCCGCGCCCATATTCGCCCCGTCGGTCACGCCGCTGTCGAGCGCACGCCCGGGGAGACAGGCGACGATCCGCGGGGCGGACGGGGGCGCAAAGGGCTCGCTCGAGCGGCAGAGCAGAAACGCGCCGCCCGCCGTCGCCGTCCATTGGGCGGTCGGGGAACGCTGCCCGCCGTATTCCAGGGGAAGCCGGAACTGCCGCTCCGCCGCCGCGTTGTGCGAGGTGGTCACGACCGCCGCGCGGGAGAGCGAGGGGGCGGCGGCGAGGGCGAGCGAGGCGAGCAGCAGCCCTTCGCCCGACGTCGAACAGGCGCCGTAGAGCCCGCAGTAGGGGATCCCGAGCGTACCGCATCCGGAAGACGAGGCGACGCATTGATTCTGCAGGTCCCCGGCGAAAAGCAGGTCGATCTCGTCCTGGCTCTCCCCGGCGCGGGCGAGCGCGAAGTTCAGGACGGCAAGGGAGAGCGACTCCTCGCTCTTTTCCCACGTGTCGGCGCCGAAGCGGTCGGTCCCGTCGTGAAAATCGAAAAGGGCGCCGAGGGGACCGTCGTATTCGGTTTTGCCGACGGCGGAGGCGCGGGCGTAGATCGAAACGGGGTCGGAAAAGCGGATGACTTTTCGCATAAGACCTCCTTACAGAAAGAGCCGGACGACGTACAGGATCACGCCGTAGAGAGCGCCCGAGAGGGTGGCGTAGAGCAGCACGGGTCCCGCCACCGTGAAGATCTTCGCACCCACCCCCGTCACAAGACCCTCGCTTTTGTTGTCGAGGGCGGGGGAGACCACGGCGTTCGCAAATCCCGTCACCGGGACCAACGTGCCGGCGCCCGCGATCCGCGCGATCGAATCGAAAACGCCGATCCCGGTGAGGCACGCGGAGAGAAAGATCAGCGTGACCGTGACCAGCGTTCCCGCGTCGCGCTCCGAAAGCCCCCAAAAGAGGTAGAGCGAGAGCAGAAGCTGTCCGAGCGCACAGATCCCGCCCCCGAAAAGATAGGCGAAAAAGCAGTTCTTGAAAACGGGCGATCCGGATTCGCGCTCCTTTACCCGTTCGAGATAGCGGCGGCGGTCGAAGTTCATCCTGTCCTCCGGTTTCGTTTTTCCCAAGTTTGCCCGCAAGGAGTTCCCGCTATACGCAAAACGGCAAAAGATGCGCTTTTTACGCCCAAGTCCTTGACAAAACAAAAGAGAGAAAATATAATATATATTCGGAAAAATACGTGATACCGGTTTGATGCCGGAGAAGGAAAAACAGATGAAATGGACCTCGCTTAACGATCTTCGCGAAAAGTACCTCTCGTTCTTCGAGAGCAAGGGGCATCTGCGCCTGCCGAGTTTCCCCCTTGTCCCCATCGGGGATAAGTCGCTTCTGCTCATCAATTCGGGCATGGCGCCGATGAAGAAGTATTTTACCGGTGAGGAGGAACCGCCGAGAAGACGGGTGACCACCTGCCAGAAGTGCATCCGCACACCCGACCTCGAGCGCGTGGGTCACACGGCTCGGCACGGCACCTTTTTCGAGATGCTCGGCAACTTCTCGTTCGGGGATTACTTCAAGCGCGAGGCGATCCCGTGGGCGTGGGAGTTCCTGACCTCTCCCGACTGGCTCGCGATCCCGCAGGAACTGCTCTGGCCGTCGGTCTACGAGGGCGACGACGAGGCGTTCGAGCTCTGGAACAAGGTGATCGGCGTCCCCGCCGAGCGCATCACCAAACTCGGGAAAGCCGACAACTTCTGGGAACACGGCTCGGGTCCCTGCGGTCCCTGCTCGGAGATCTATTTCGACCGCGGCGAAAAGTACGGCTGCGGCTCCCCCGATTGCCGTCCCGGCTGCGACTGCGACCGATATATGGAGATCTGGAACAACGTGTTCTCCCAGTTCAACAACGACGGCAACGGCAACTACACCGAACTGAAACAGAAGAATATCGATACCGGCATGGGGCTCGAGCGGCTCGCCTGCGTGATGCAGGGGGTCGACAATATGTTCGAGGTCGACACCAACCGCCGGATCCTCGACGCCGTTTGCGAGGCGGCGGGCAAGACCTACGGTAAGGACGCCGCAAACGACGTCTCGATCCGGGTCTGCACCGACCACATCAAGTCCGCGATGTTCATGATCGCCGACGGGGTGATCCCGTCGAACGAGGGACGGGGCTACGTGCTTCGCCGGATCATCCGGCGCGCCTGCCGTCACGGGAAACTGCTCGGAATCGACCGTCCGTTCCTGGTCGGGCTCTGCCGCGTCGCGATGCAGGAAAACGAGGGGGCGTACCCCGAACTCGCGGCGAAACGCGACTATATTTTGAAGGTGCTTTCGATCGAGGAGGAACGCTTCGACGCGACGATCGACGCCGGGACCGCCATGCTCGCCAAACTGACCGACGAGGCGAAAGCCGCCGGCAAGACCGTCGTTTCGGGCGAGGACGCCTTCCGTCTCTACGACACCTACGGCTTCCCGATCGACCTGACCCGCGAGATCGTGGAGGAGAAGGGGCTTTCGCTCGACGAGGAATCCTTCAAGACCCTGATGACCGCGCAAAGAGAACGCGCCCGCGCCGCGAGAGGGAATATCGGCGGCTGGTCCGAGGGATCGAAGAACCTGCTCGCCAAACTGGATAAGACCGAGTTCCTCGGCTACGACAAAAACGAGTGCGAAGCGAAGGTCACGGCGATCGTCGCGGAGGACGAGCTGGTCGAAACCGCGTCGGAGGGCGAGGTCTCCGTGATCTTCGACCGCACCGTCTTCTACGGAGAGGGCGGCGGACAGGTCGGGGATTCCGGCTGTCTTACGACGAAGGGCGGGGTCAAACTCGCCGTCACCGATACCAAAAAGAGCGACGGGGTGTATATCCACTTCGTCAATATCTCCGACGGCTCGATCGCGGTCGGGGACACCGTGACGCTTTCGATCAACGTCGCGCGCCGCGACGCGATCCGGCGCAACCACTCGGCTTGCCACCTGCTGCAGGGGGCGCTCCGCCGGGTGCTCGGATCGCACGTCGAGCAGGCGGGGTCGTACGTCGACGAGCATCGCTGCCGCTTCGACTTCTCGCATTTCGCCGCGCTGACCCCGGAGGAACTCCGAAAGGTCGAGCGGCAGGTGAACGAGGCGATCCTCCGGGATATTGCGGTCGATACCGAACTGACCGATATGGAGAGCGCGAAAAAATCCGGCGCGATGGCTTTGTTCGGTGAAAAGTACGGCAAGGTCGTCCGGATGGTGAAGATGGGCGACGCCTCGACCGAACTCTGCGGCGGTACGCACGTTTCTTCCACCGGTCGGATCGGACTGTTCCGCGTCATATCGGAGACCTCGGTCGCCGCCGGCGTCCGCCGGATCGAGGCGGTCACGGGATTCGGGGTCCTGGCTCTGCTCTCGGAGAGGGAGGACCTGATCCGCGAGACGGCGAAGGAACTGAAAGCCGTCAACCTGCTCGAGATCGCGAAACGCGCCGCGCAGGTCGAAGAAGAACTGAAACAGACCAAACGCGCGCTCGAATCCGCCGAGGCGAAACTCGCGACGGCGGACCTCGATAAACTGCTCGCGGGGGTCAAGACGGTCGGGGCGTATCGGCTCCTGACCGCGAAAACGGCGATGAAGCCCGACGCGGTGCGGACGCTCTGCGACGGACTGAAGGAGAAATGCCCCGCGATCGTCGCGGTCTTCGCCGCCGCGTCCGACGGGAAACTCAACTTCGTCGCCGCCTGCGGACCCGACGCCGTCAAAGCCGGGGCGCACGCCGGCAAGATCCTCTCGACCATCAGCGCCATCGCCGGAGGCAAGGGTGGAGGAAGACCCGACAGCGCCATGAGCGGCGGACGCGACCTCGATAAGATCGACGAGGCGCTCGCCGCGGTGGAAACTCTCCTTTGATACCGTTTCCGCCCCCGCACGGGGGCGGAATATCTTTTCCGTCAGAAACCGACCGTCACCGTTCCCGAAGGGAGCGGCGTTTGCAAAACCGGAGCCGAAAGGACGTTTGACCGATGAACGAGCAAAAACCCCCGTTTGCGCCGGATCGGGTCAAATCGGGCGAAAGAACGCCCAACTTTCTGCTCCGGTTCTTTCTGCCCCGGTATATGGTGCCGGATAGCAAAAAGCGCGGGGACGATTTCGGGACCAAACAGATCTATCTGACCTTTCTGCTCCTGGCGTGGCCGGCGCTCGCGGAACAGGTACTGACCGGCGTCATCAACTTCGTCGATACGCTGATGGTGAGCGCGGTCTCGGAGACGGCGGTGCCGTCGATCGGGCTGACCATCCAGCCGCGTATGATCTTTCAGGTGGTGCTGGTGGCGATCTCGACGGCGGTGACCGCGGTGGTCGCGCGCCGGAAAGGGCAGGGCGACCGCGAGGGGGCGAACCGGGTGCTCGGGGCGATGCTGCCGATCGTGGTGGGGCTCGCCGCGGCGTTCTTCGTGATCTCGTGGATCTTCGCCGTGCCCATCCTCAACTTCATCGGGGCGGAGGAAGACACGATCGCGGACGCGACGAGTTATTACCGGATCACGATGTTCGGGCTGATCTTCCTCGGAGTGTCGCTCACGCTGAACGGGGCGCAGCGGGGAAGCGGAAATACCCGGATCGCGATGATCACGACGGTCACGGCGAATCTGGTCAACTGCCTGTTCAACGCCCTGCTCATCCACGGGCTCTGGATCTTTCCCCGGCTGGAGGTGGCGGGCGCCGCGATCGCGACGGTGGCGGGGCAGTTTACCGCGATGGTCATCAGTATTCTTTCGGTGCGGCGGAAGAACGGGTATCTGTTCTTAAAACTGTCGCTCCTCTTTAAGATCGAACGCAAGGTGGTCGGTCCGGTCTTCTTCGTGATGAGCGGGGCGCTCTTCGAGCAACTGTTCCTTCGGGTCGGTTTCTTCACCTTCGCAAAACTGGTCGCGGGGCTCGGTACGATGGATTTCGCGGCGCACCAGATCTCGATGACCATCCTGAATCTGTCGTTCACCGTCGGGGACGGGCTCGCCATCGCCTCGTCCGCGCTCGTCGGACAGAATCTCGGGATGAAGCGGCCGGATCGCGCCCTCGTCTTCGGGAAGGTGGCGCAGCGGATCGGATTGGGCTTTGCCGCCGTACTCTGCGCGCTCTTCTCGATCTTCCGGCGCGGGATCATCGATTGGTTCACAAACGACCCGGAGGTTTTGCAAAAGGGCGCGAATATCATGCTCCTGATCGCCGTCATCCTCCTGTTCCAGATCCAGCAGGTGCTGTTCGGCGGGACCCTCCGCGGCGCGGGAGATACAAGGTTTATGGCGGTCGTGTCCCTCCTCACCATCGGCACCCTGCGCCCCGGGCTCACCTTCGTTCTGATGGACTTCACCCCGCTCGGGCTCTATGGCGCCTGGATCGCGGTGCTGACCGACCAGATCATCCGCGCGGTGTTTGCTTGCGTCAGGTTTTACAGAGGCAAGTGGGCGAAGATAGAGTTGTGACGGGCGGATGCACGCACAGACCGAAAAACGAATGGATTATTTGATGACCCGTTAAAGCATTTCGCTCTGTGCGTAATTTCCACATTGTGAAATGCTAATTAAGGTTGAAACCCGCTCGCAAAACGCGAACGGGTTTCTTCTTTTATTTCAATTCGTTTTTCTATCCCCGTTCTAGACCGCTCGACGTATGTGTATACGCCTTCGGGTCGAGAGCGGGTATTCTGCACTCGCCTGCGCCCGCCACGGCGGCACTTGCTGGCGCGGATAGAAACGACGAGGCAACGAACGACAAAAAGCAGGCGAATCAGGGAAGCCCCGTTTTTGAAACCGCGCGACGAGGCACGAGTTGCGCTAACTTCATTCCCATAATGAAGTTCTTTGCCCCGCTTTCTCCGAAAGAAAGCGGGCGTTCTCCTTCGTTCTCCTCGTACTCCTATACCCCCGGGCCTCTCACAACCCCGAGAGCAGGTCGGGTTGGGGCGGGGCGAGGTTGAGGACGGGGACGCCGCGGGAGCGGGCGTAGCGGACGGTATATGCGGTGCCGCCCGAGGATTCGGTGAGGTAGCAGAGAACGATCGAACTGCGGTCGACGAGATAGCGATTCCGCGCCTGCATACATCCGGGGCGGTAGGCGGGCTCGAGCGTGACCACGTCGTTTGCGCGGGCGAGGATCGCTTCGTAGCGGGCGACGTCCTTTGCGTTCCAGCCGCGGGTCTGATCCGCGCAGGGGCGGACGATCACCAGTTCCACGTTCGGGTAGTCCGCGGCGACCTCCAGCACCGCCTCCGCGGCGAGCAGATCAAACCCGACGGCGCCTCCCGAGAGAAAGCGGGTGAAACCCTCTTCGCGGACAAGCCGGAGCACCTCGCGGCGAAGCGAAGACATAACCCGGGGCAGAACGCCGTCGGGTATCCGTCGGTGCCCGGTAAAACAGCAGACCGTATTCGTTTCCAAGCCAAACCCCCCTTTCGGGAAAAAGTGAAAACCGTCAGACGAGCGAAAACCGCACCCGCCCCGCGAGCGCGTCGACCTCCTCCACGCGGACCGAGACGGGGTCCCCGAGCCGGAAAGTGATCTTCCCGCCGACGAGCGCCGCTTCCTGCTCGTTATAGATATACGTTCCCGGCAGATCCGAGAGCGGGATCATCCCCTCGCAGGTGTTGCCGAGCTCCGCGAACAGCCCGAACGAGGCGAGCGACGAAACGCGGGCGTCGAAGACCTCCCCGATATGCTTTTCCAGATAGAGCGCTTTGTAGACCGCCTCGATCTTCCGTTCCGCGTCCAGCGCCCGCAGTTCCGCCTCGGTCGCCGCTTTCGCCGCGATCTTGGCGTAGCCCGAAAAGCGGCGGGGAGAGGACGCGCCGAGCAGAACTTCCGAGATGATCCGATGGGTCGCCAGATCCGAGAGCCGCCGGATCGGGGAAGTGAAATGGCAGTAGAGGTCGATCCCCAGCCCGAAATGGCGGTGCGGGGCGTCCTCGTAGCGCGCCTTCGCCATCGCGCGGAGAAGCGCCAGCGAGATCTGCTCCGAAACCCCCTTTTCCTCCGCTTCGGAAAGGAGGGCGGAAAAGACGCTCTTGCCGGGGTTTGCAAGGTCGATCCCGGAGACGTCGAGCCCGAGGTGCGCCGCGGCGTTCTTGAAAATTGCGAGTTTCAGGGGATCGGGGTCCTCGTGGATCCGGTAGACGCAGGGGATCCCGCGCTCGTGGAGCAGGGTCGCCACCGCCTCGTTTGCCGTCAGCATAAACTGCTCGATCAACTTTTCGGCGTCCCCGCGCTCGCGGAGAGAGATCCCGACGGGGTCGCCCGCGTCGTCGAGCGAGAATACGGGCTCCGGGCGGTCGAGCGAGAGCGAGCCGCGGGCGGCGGCGCGGGTCTCCAGCAGACGGTAGAGTTCCCGCATCCGGCAAAGGATGGTATAGACCGCGCGGTATTTCGGATAGAACGGGGAAGACTCGCCGAGATCGAAAAGCGAGTTGACCTCGGTATACACCCCGCGCACACGCGAGACGATCACCGTCTTTTTCACCTCGCAGTCGAGGATCGCGCCGTCGGGGGAGAGCCGGATCAGGGCGGAGAGGGCGCGTTTGGGCTCGTTTGCGTTTAAGGAACAGGCGCCGTTCGAGAGGCCGACCGGGAGCATAGGCACCACGCGGTCGACGAAATAGACCGACGTACCGCGCCTGAACGCGTCCTTTTCAAGAGACGAGCCGGGGCGGACGTAGGAGGACACGTCCGCGATATGCACCCCGAGCAGAAACCCGCCGTCGGGGAGATTTTTTAAGGAGATCGCGTCGTCGAGGTCCTTCGCGTCGGCGCCGTCGATCGTGAAGATCAGTTCGTCCGAGAGGTCGAGCCGCCCGTCCTCCCCGATCGGCTCTTTCGCCGCGAATTCCGCTTCGCGGACCGCCTCCGGATCGAATTCCGGCTCGATCCCGCAGGAGGCAAGGATGGCGTCGCAGTTCGCCCGCCGATCGGTCGAACGCCCGAAGACGCGGGAAATCTTGCACACGCCCCCGCGTCTGCCGGGGAGGACGATCTCGACGCGGTCGCCGGGATCGGCGTCGGGGGAAGGGCAGACCGGGAACTCGCCCGGAACGTTCCGGTCGTCGGGGATCAGATACCAGCCCGAGCGGAACCGGTCGCGGGAGGAATGACGACCGAACGAGAGGGCGCGGCCCGCGACCAGCACCCCGATCAGCGTTTTGCGTTTCTCCTCGAGGATCGAGATCACTTCTCCCTCGGTGCGGCTCTCAAAGCCGGGGCGGTATCTGACCGAGACCCGGTCGCCGTCGAGCGCGCCGTCCGTCTTGCCGGCGGGGATGAAGAGATCGGCTTCGCGCCCCGTTTCCCCGTCGGGGAGGACGAATCCGAAGCCCCGCGGCGTGCCGGAAAAGACCCCCTCGCAGACCTTCGTTTTCCCGCGTTGGGGGGAAGAACGGGCGAGCGGGGCGCGCCGGGGCGTATTCCGTTTGGCGAGCGGGGCGCGGCGGCTGCGGCGGGACGCCCCGTTCTTCTTGCTCTGTTTCATTCGTTTATCTCTTTCGGGTGATCGGAGTAAAAAAGCGGCGGGGGCTATATGCGCTCCCGCCGCGTTTCGGTTGTCCCTGTCAGCCGTTGATGGCGTTCCAGAAGGAGGAGTTCCCCTGCCAGAGTTCGACGTTCGAATAGTCGGAGGAATAGTCGGGCTGAACGACGTAGACGACGATAACGATCACGACGAAGATGATGCCGACGATCGTGGTCAGCCGACCGAGCATCCGGTCGATCCGGGTCCCCTTGTCCTTGCCGAAGAAGGTCTCGGCTCCGCCGGCGATCGTGCCGGACAGACCGTGATCCTTCCCGTGCTGCATCAGGACGGCAACGATCAGGAACGCCCCCATAGCGAGGAGCACTCCCATCAGAATATAGTAGACGGTAACAGACATAATTTGACCTCCGTGGGATCGAAAAGCGCGGTTTTCGACGCCTTGATTACGTTTACAGTATGAGTATTTTACCACAACCCGACGAAAAATGCAAGAGTTTTTTTCATTTTTTTATCGGGGCGCCGCCGCGCGGGAAAAGACCGGGGAGAACGGGACGCGGGGGGCGCGGTCGGGCGGGGAGAGGACGGGGGTTTTCGGCGCCGCCGTGATTTATCCCGGACGTTTTGCCGTCTTCATCGCCGCCTCGAAGATGTAGTCGCACGCCTCGGGGTCCAGCCGCCGCATGGCGAGCAGCTGCGAACCGATCGAGCGGAGCGTGGTCTCGTCGGGCAGGGGAAGATCGGTAAACTCGGTCGCGTTGATCTGCTCCGAGCGGCTGACGATCGAGACGTAGCGGTTGTAGAGCGTCCCCGACAGGGCGGCGTAGAGCCCGACGAGGAAGGGCGGATCCATCTCGTCGCCCTCGCGGTCGACGTAGTTCAGTTTGTTGTGGGTCGAGATGAAGCGGTAGCCGCCCGCCTGCGACGCCATATAGACGGCGCAGATCAGTTTGCGGGGATCGGTCTTGGCGGGGAAGCGCTTTAAGAACAGCATATTCCGGTTCTTCTGGATCAGACTGGGGATCGACGGGCGGATGAACTGTCCGTGCAGACCCTTCGCCGGGAAGGTGACCCGTCCCGACCCGAGCGAGCGCGGATGGATCAGCGGGACGGCGCCGGGCTCTGGCTTGTCGGACAAAAGATCGGGATAGCGCGAGGGCAGGGTCAAACCGGTCTTCATCCGCAACTTGTAGTCCGAGAAGCGCCGCGGCATCGCCGCCATCCGGTGCAGAACGGTCAGATCGTCGGCGTCGCGGAGCAGAAGCAGTCCCGCGCCCTTTTCCCGGACGATCATCCGGTAGGGGAGCGGCGGGAGCGTTTCGACCGGGGCGCCCTCCTCGCTCTCGTTCGAGACCTCGACGGTGACGGGCTCGCCCGGTTCGTCGGTCTTTTTCAGCGAGAGCAGAAAGTCCTTTTTCAGCCCCTTGCCCGTGCGGAACAGGTGCATCCCGGTCAGGCGGCAGTCGTCGAAAAGCGATTCGCGCAGCCGGGCGAGGGTCACGCCCGTCGCAAATCCGACGGGGAGGTTGACGGCGAGTTGTCCTTCGTCCTTCAATCGGAGCGCGGCGGCGGCGAGGAACAGATAGCAGGCGTCGATCTTGGGAGAGGAGAGCAGATCTCCCGCGGGCAGGGTCTCGGGGGCGCCCCGGAGCAGCAGTTCGCGGGGGGGATTCATGATCACGCAGTCGAAAACGTCCCCCTCGTCGGGGTGCGGCGCGAGCAGGAAGTTCTCCTCCCGCACCTCGTAATTCACCTTGACCCCGTGCTCGCGTTTGGCGCGGCGGCGGAGGCGTTCGAGGTTGTTTTTCAGCATCGGGAGGTAGAGCGGGTCGTTTTCGTAGCAGATCAGCCGGATCTCCTGCGCCGCGCGTCCGAGACAGACCGCCTCGAGCAGGGCGGCGGAGAGGATCCCCGTTCCCGCGCCGGGATCGAGGATCTCCATCAGCGGTTTGGTCTCGAGAAAGGTGAACATCGACGCCATCTTCGCCGCTTCTTCACGCTTCGTGAAGAAACGCCCCAGGCGGACGTTGTCGGCAGCCGACCGTTCCCGGATCAGTTTTCTCGTGTTTCGGACAGCCATCGCGAGCATTCCCGGATCTTCCCCCTTTTTCGCCGGCAGACGACGGAATACGTCTGCCCCGAATTATCGTTTGATTCCTACGTCTATTGTAGCACAGTCCGGCTGTCGAATCAAGAGGAAAACGAGAATCTTTTTGCATTTCTTCCGGGTCTTCTCTTGCGCGGGCGCGAAAAGTATGCTATACTGAAGAAAGAAAAAGAAAACGCGGCGCACGCCGCGGGGAGGAGTTCGGAGATGAACGAGGCGACGGGATACGGCGAGGTCAGGATCCTGCATTTCGGGGACGTGCTGTTCGGCAGTCCGTTTTTGACGCCGGCGCCCGAAAAGAGCGCGGAGCGGAGACGGATCCAGCGGGAGACATTTGACCGGACGCTTCAGACCATCCGCGATCAGAAAGTACAGCTCGCCGTGATCACGGGCGACCTGTTCGACGAAGACGACCTGTCGGACGAGACGGCGGGTCTGCTTCTGCGCGGCTTCCGTTCCTGCCCGGCGTGCCGCTTCGTGATCCTTCCCGGGGGCGCTGACCCCGCGGGGAAAAAGTCGTTTTATTCGTCGGGGCGGTTCCCGCAGAACGTGTTCACGTTCGGGGCGGGGGCGTACGAGACCTTCACCTTCGACGAGATCGGCGTTTCGGTGACGGGGCGCGGATCGGGCGAGCGCGGGGAGGTCTCTGCGGCTTTCCCGACGCTGTCGAGAAAGAACGAGCAGGAGATCCTGATCCTCGCGGGATACAGGAGAGAGATCCCCGACAACACCGAGGTCGTCTCGGTCGGCGCCGACTATATCGCGCTGTCCGGGCGCGCCGATCCCACCGTCCTCGAGATCGGGGGGAGCGTCGTCGGATACAGCGGCCGGCTGGAGTCGCGCGGATATGAAAACGAGCAGGTCGGAGGAGCCAACCTGCTGACGGTGACCGAAGAAGCCGGGGCGCGCCGCCTGCACGTCAAGCGGCTGGATCTCGGAACGGTGCGGTGTCTCTCGCGCACGATCGACGTTTCCGGGATGAAGAACGATTCCGAGTTGATCGGCGCGATCACGTCGATCGTCCGGGACAACGCGCTCGGTCGGTCGGCGGTGCTGCGGATCGAGGTCACGGGGACGGTCGCGCCGGGATTCCGGATCCCGAGAAACGCGGGGGTCAATTCGTTCGGTCTGCTCGCCTTTTCGCTCGTCAATCTGACGGCGCCGGCAAGCGACCCGCAGCTTCTCAAAGATATGAGCGCACGGGGCGAACTCTACCGCCTGCTCGAGCCCAAGATCCGGGAGGGCTCCGATGCGGAGCGCGCCGCCGCGGCGCGGGCTTTGACCATCGGGCTCGCGGCGCTCGAGGGGCAGGAGATCAAGGACCTTTAATCGGTTTCGTTTGGCGGGGGCGGATCGCTTTTCCGCTTTCCGCCGACCTCCGACAGTTCGACGGTCAAAACCGCCGTAAGTATGAGCGCGCATCCGATGATCTCGGGCGCGTTCATTCTTTCCCCGAGGAACCAGATCCCGCCGAGCGCGCCGAACACCGATTCGAGCGACATCACGACGGCGGCGACGGCGGGCGGGGTCATCGCCTGCCCGACGATCTGGAAAGTGTAGGCGACGCCGCAGGACAGGATCCCGAGGAAGAGAAGCGGGAGGATCGCCGCGGCGATATCCGACGGGGACGGGCGCTCCAGAGCGAACAGGAAGGGAAGCCCGAGCGTTCCCGAAACGAGAAACTGCATCATCGAGAGCCGGATCCCGTCGACCCGCGGAGCGAAGCGGTCAACCGAGAGGATCTGGAACGAAAAGACGACCGAACAGAGCAGGGCGAAGAGCGCGGGGCGCCCGACCGAGAACTCCGCGGACCGCGCAAGCGAGAGCAGATCGGGCAAAGACCTTACGCCGTCCGACGCGGGAAGACCGCCGAGTACCGACAGGAAATACGCGCCGAGCAGCGCGACGGCGACGCCGAGCACGACGAACAAGCCGATCTTTTTGCGGAAGACGACCGCCCCGAGCAGGGGAACGAACACGATATAGAGCGCGGTGATCGCGGCGCAGATCCCGGCGTCGCCCTCGTCGAGCGAAAACTGCTGGAAGGTCGTGGCGACGAAAAGCAGAACGCCGCAGATCCCGCCCGCGAGAAGATCGGTGCGGGTGAAGGGCGCGGGACGGTACGCGGGGTCCCTTTTTTTGCGGAATCCGTCGCGCGCGAGCGTGAAGAGATACAGGGCGAGCGCCCCGATATAGAAGCGGATCGTGTTGACCGAGAAGGGGGAGAGCGTTTCGCTCGCGGCTTTCTGCGCCGTGAACGCAAAGCCCCAGATCATCGACCCCGCCGCCAAAATCAGCGAGCCGATCGGGGAATACCTTTTCGTTTCGTTCAAGAAAAACGCCTCCTTTCCCGGACGTTCGGAATAAAGAAGAAAACGGCACCCTGAAACGAGTGCCGTTCTGGTGGAGACAACTGGACTCGAACCAGTGACCCCTTGCATGTCAAGCAAGTACTCTAACCAACTGAGCTATGCCTCCGGGCGGGTCGATCGACGCGGCGGAAAGTCCGTGGTGGAGACAACAGGACTCGAACCTGTGACCCCTTGCATGTGAAGCAAGTGCTCTAACCGACTGAGCTATGCCTCCGCGTGACGGAGTATATTCTAACACACTCAAAATAAAAAAGCAAGAGTTTTTTTGATTTTTCGGAAAAAAGTTTCAAAGGAAGCCGTAAGACGGGGAAAGGAGGGGACGCGATGCGTTACGATAAAGAGACCGGCGCGATCGTGCTGCGGGCGGCGGAACTGGTGCGGCTGGCGCGGATCCGGCGCAGGACCCGCCCCCTCCCCGACGAGACCGCCGACGCTGTTTCGGGGGAAAAGGGAGAACCGATCTCCGATCTGTATAAGAGAAGCGGGCGGCGGTACCTCGTCACGGGGGAACTCGTTTTCGACGGGGACGACCTCGTTCTGTTCGCCCGCACGTCGGGAGATCCCGAAAGACCCGATCCCGAACTCGTCCGGCAGACCCGCGGAGAGGGATTTTGCCTGCTCGCGATGGCAGCCCGGACGGGACGAACGCGGAGCGGGCGCTTCAAAGTCGTGTACCTCTCCCCGTCGGGCGAGACCCGCGAGGTGGTCGAGACCCCGAAAAAAGAGGACCTCGACCGCTTCTACGACCGCCTCTTCGAGTCGGTCGAAAAGGACGCCGCGTGCGAGATCGAGCGGGCAGAGCGCCGTCTGCCCTCTATGGCGAGGGCGGTCTTTCCCTATCCCAACGTCCGGGAGGGGCAGCGCGAACTGATCTCGTCGGCGTACAAGGCGATCCGGGGCGGCTACTCGCTCTACGCCTGCGCCCCGACCGGGATCGGCAAGACCGCGTCGGTTTTGTTTCCCGCCGTCCGCGCGATGGGCGAGGGCTTCTGCGAGAAGATCTTTTACCTCACGCCGAAAAACACGGCGGCGCTGGCTGCGGTCGACGCGGCGGAACGGCTCGCCAAGGCGGGCTCGGATCTCTGCGTTCTGCTCCTCTCCGCGAAGGAACGGATCTGCCCGCACAGGGAGGTCTGCCGCGAGATCGGGGGCGACCGCTGCCCTCTCTCCCGTTCCGCCCCCGCAAGAGAGGACGAGGCGGCGCGGGAACTGCTCGCCATGGGGAAAACCACGGTCGATCTGACCCTGCTCCGCGAAGCGGGGGCGAAATACAAGGTCTGCCCCTACGAACTCGCGCTCCGCTACGCGGAGTTTGCCGATATCGTGATCTGCGACTACAACTATCTGTTCCATCCCCGGGTCGCGCTCCGGCGTTTCTTCTCCGAAAAGGGCGAATGGTGTTTCCTCTGCGACGAGGCGCACAACCTGATCGACCGGGCGCGGGAACTCTACTCGCTCGATCTGCCCCTGACCTTCTTCGACGCGTTCCGTCCGGCGGCGGAGCAAAACCCCCGTCTGAAGACCGCGCTCGACGGAACGGTCGCCGCGCTGCGTTCGATCCTTGCGCCTCTCGTATCCGATTCGGTCGAGACCGACGGGGAGGGGATCAAGCGGGGATTCTGTCGGCAGCGGGACGTTCCCGAGGGGCTTGCCGACGCGCTCGCGGACTTCTATGACGTTTGCCGATCCGTTTCGGAAGAAAGAAAGCTGCCGCCCGATCTTCTGACGGGGCTCCGGGACGCGACCTACGACCTTGCCGAAGTTCTTTCCAAACTCTCGCGGTATTCTTCACGCTTCGTTTCGTTCGTCACCCTGCGCGGCGACGCGCTGACCTACCGGGCGCTCTGTCTCGATCCGTCGGAGATCGTGTCGTCGCGGCTCGCACTCGGGCGGTCCGCCGTCTTCTTCTCCGCGACCATGACTCCGACGGCGTACTACCGCAACGTACTCGGGGGAAAACCGACCGACGACGAACTCGATCTGCCGTCGCCCTTCGATCCCTCGCAGCTCTGCGTGTCGGTCCTCGATCGGATCGGCACCCGCTATTCGGAGCGGGAGGACACGCTGAAAGCCGTCGCCCGCGCGGTGCTCACCGCCGTCAAGGCGAAGCCGGGGAACTACCTCGTGTTCTGTCCGTCGTTTGCCTACCTCGACCGGCTGGCGGAGGAAACGGGCAAGCTGGCGCCGGGGCTCGAGACGGTGAAACAGGGCAGACGGATGGACCGTGCCGAGCGGCAGGCGTTCCTCGACCGTTTTTCGGAGGATAACCGCCGGGCGCTGGTCGGCTTCACGGTCCTGGGCGGGATCTACGGCGAGGGCGTCGACCTCGTCGGACGGCGGCTGATCGGGGCGATCGTCGTCGGCGTGGGGCTCCCGCAGCCCACCCCCGAGAACGAGGCGATCCGCGAGTATTACGACGATACGCTGGAAGCCGGGCGCGAGTACGCCTACGTCTACCCCGGCATGAACCGCGTTCTGCAGGCGGCGGGACGCGTCATCCGCACCGAAAACGACCGCGGAGCCGTCGTTCTGATCGACGACCGATTCTCCGAGCCGGTCTACCGCCGTCTGATGCCCAACCATTGGCGGGGGCTGAAATACGCCGGGGACCTCAAATCGCTCTCGCATCTCCTCGGACGATTCTGGGGCGGCGGATCGGAAAACGGCGCCGAATGACCCGAAAATGTGCGCGAAAAGAAAACTGTTCGCTTGCTTTTTCGGTATTGAATTGCTATAATATCCTTGAACGATAACGAATCCCCCGGAAAGGGGGGAACGGAGGAAACTATGAAACGGGTACTGGTCACCATGCAGGAGGGGGGAACGAGACGGTCGTTTTTCCCGGCGGAGGTCAAAGCGTTCCTCGAAGAGCATTTTGAGGTCGTCTGGAACGAGACGGGGAAGAAGATGACGAAAGAGGATCTGAAACCGATCCTCCCCGCGTTCGACGCCGTGATGACCGGGTGGGGCAGCGAGTTCTACGACGCCGCGCTACTCGGAGAGAATCCCCGCTTGAAACTGATCGCCCACACGGGCGGCACGGTCGGCAATCTGCTCGACGCTTCGGTCTACGACGTCGGGGTGCGCGTGCTGACCGAGAATCAGATCT
>CACZAZ010000017.1 GCA_902779285.1 uncultured Ruminococcus sp. | reverse complement strand
GTGGAATTGGCATCTATTCCGACGTTGCAAATCATATTTTTAGACGGATAAATAATCAATCCGTTATGAAGCAACGTCGTTGCCCCGACTATAAACTCCCAGTAAGGTACGCCTTCTTTCTTATAATTCTCAATCGTTTTCATCCAGTCTTCTTGCGCCTTATTCTCACCGTAATAATTCATAAGACAATTCTTCGCGTACGGATCATCGATAAAACCGTATTCCGTCTCCCAAAGGTCGGCTTCCCGTTTCCAGGTTGCCCAGCCCCAGGAATTGCCCGAACGCGCAAAGAAATAATCGCTCGGCGCGTCATACTCGCCTAAAATATTCATTCCGCAAATACGGGAAACGCGCCTGTCAAACTCGTATTTATCCAAGAGTTCCTTACAGAACGGAAAAAAGGATTGCGACGGAACGATGTCGTCCTCTAAAATAATACATTTATCGACCAAAGAAAACGCCCACTTATGAGAAAGATGGGTAGACGGATCGCACCCCATATTCTCGTCATGATAATTCTTATAGACGGTGCAATCCCAATCAATATTCTCGGCGATCTTTCTGCACTCTTCGATATTTTTAACGTCGTCTTCCCTGCCTTTTCTCGGACCGTCTTGCCAAAGCAGTAAAGTTTTGGGGCGGGCTTTTCTTACCGCTTCAAAAACCTGCTTAAAACAGTTCGGCCTTGCAAAAAAGATACAAAGAACCGCAACGTCTATATTGTACCTATTCATTACCCTGCCCCTCTTGTGCAATTCTTTCGTTCTTCCCAAACAAACACAACGTCAAAGGAATATACAAAAACAAGACGATAAAGATTTCATAAGCGTACTGAATGGGATTGAGAACCGACAGGAATAAAAACATCAGGAACGAAATCATGAACAATCCCGAATCAAGCCCGTTGGAAAGATACACAAATCTATTCAGTTTAAAATACACCGCCAATTCCCCGGTCAAACAAGATATGCCAACAAGCCCCGTAGACGCGGCAACGCCTAAAATCCACGAATGACTCTCTGCAGCCGCTACAGAAAGAGGGGTTCCCAAAATCGGGTGTTTTGCGAAATCGTTTATAGCATCCTTATATAGACGAAACCGAACGGTGAGTTCCTCCAGAGTTTTTTTCCCTTCAAAAAAATCTGCGATGGAATTCAATCTTCTCTGCATCAAAGAGCCAATATCCAAGCCTGCCATCCATCTAAAGGAACTGCTTGCAAACAGAAGAGAAACAAAGACGGCTACAATACAAAAGATCGTTACGATCACCTTTTTTGAATTGAACACCAAAGTCAGGAGCAATGACACCATACATAACACAAACAAGATCATATATTGTGCCAAAACAATATATCCGGCAATAAATGCAGCGGCAATAAGCGAAACGATTTTTAAAAACCTGTTGTTTGTTTTAAAAAACACCCTCAACCATAACGGAAACGTTATCCCGATTGCATAAGAGAATCCGAAGCCACCAATATTCCGCATCCTGTATTGCGTCAAACTCTCATTGGTATCCCCGCTGGCAAGCAATCTTGCAATCATATCGTTTTTTGTAAGTTCTAAAGAAGTATTGATTGCTATGAACAACAGTAATCCGGATAAAAACAACCATATAAACAGTTTTGTCTTCTGAGAACATCGGCATAGATCGCCCAATATAAAACAGGGCAATACACACCTCAACACACGAATCGGCTCGTTAATAACTTCTGTAACTATCTCTCCGTTAACGAAAGATAAAGCCCCTCCTATCAATCCCAGAACGAACAGCAAGATAATGATTATCCTGAATCGCGTCTCTTTGAGAAATACCAGCAGCACATAAGATAAACATATCAATCCCTGCGCCAAATACGGTACAGAATACTTCAGTACGGGCAAAAAAGCAATGGCTAAATATACTATCGTATATAACGCCAGGATCTGCCCGCGTTGATTCTCAGTTCTGTCTTCTTTCAGCACCTGTAACCCCCCGATTTATTCTCAATGATTCCCGTTCGTTTTGATCATCTCAAAAGCGATCGTTCGTAAATACGGAGATAATCGTCGACCATTCTTTCTTTTGAATAGACGTTCCGCGATTCGCTTTCAATGCCTTTATCTTTTTTTATTTGCAAACACTCTTCAATGCTTTTTTTCAGACCCGCAATACTACCCGATTCGGAAAAAAAGCAATAATTCGGGATCGCAATAGTTTCCGGTCCGCCCGCTTTGAATCCGACCACCGGGGTACCGCAGCACAAACTCTCTGCAACGATCATAGAGAAAGTTTCGCGCTTACTTGTTAAAAGAGTCAGATCCGCCATAGAATAATACTTTGCGAGCGTCGTTTGATCACTTATTCTCCCAAGCAAAACGATATTATCCGGGACCTCTATACCCTGTTCATACGAACCGGCTACAAGTATTTTTATATCCTTTCCCGACAGCTGTTTGGCAAGTTCCACGACAAAGTGACCGCCCTTGATGTGTGTCGGATCAAGAGAAAACGTCGGCGTGACATAAAAGATGATCTTTTCCGTTGAGAGTCCGTGCAGTTTTCTCAGATCATCCGTTTGATAGGAATGAAAAACAGAAGTCTCCAATCCATTCAAGACCACGCGATGATCGAACCCCGATAAAATCCGAGAACGTTTGGCGCGATCCATCAACCATGGAGAAACCGAGGTGACAGTTAATCGATCCCCGAATCCCTCGACAGCCATCTTCATTCGTTTCCACATCGTTCCGACGCGATCAACAAGCGCCCACTTTTCCTCTTTTAACCGCGGGCATTTTGCGCCGCAACAGCCCGTATCCAGTTCCCATTGATTGCAGTCAAGAGCATGTCCGCAGCCGCCGGTGAACATAAACTCGGCATGAAGCGTCAGAACCGTGGAAACCTTGTGCTTTTTTAACCACCGTAAAAGCCTGTAAACGTTTACAAAGTATCCATTTATGCATTGCAAATGAACAACGTCCGGTTTTTCTTTTTTGATAATGCGAATCAGTCTGTTCGTTGAAAAGAAGCAACCTCCGTACAATACGCCTGAAATAAAGGATAGAGCCTTATTCAAATGCGAATACAACTCGCCACAACACTTATAAACGTGCGGCTCTTTTATCTTTTCCCCTCTCCCGTAACAAACGACCGATTCGATTCCCCGATCTTGCAGCGCACGGTGAATATCACAGGTGATTTTTCCTGTACTTCCGGTCTTATATACACAGTTAATTTGCAAAACTTTCATTGCTTTTATCTCACAAAAAACAATTTAAGGTTGAACTGAACTCAAAACGTGGTATAGCGACTCGCTCACTTTGCGCGAATTGTGATCGTTTTCAGCCGTTTCAAGAGCCCTCTTGGATACGCTATCGGTTAACGCCGTATTGTAAAACAATTCTCGAAGCTGTGGTTCCAATTGGTCGCGTTGAGTAGCGATAACAGCGCTCCGGTTCCGTTTCAGGTGTGCAATAGACGCAATTCCATCAGGCCCGTAGGCGAACACGGGAATACCGCTTGCAAGGTAATCGGCTATCTTGGTTGAGATTGAGTATTTTACCCTTTCAATGATACTTTTTTCAAATCCTTCAACATGCAGCAACGCGTCCGAAGCGTAAAACTCGGATTCAAATTCTTCTCCTCTGACGAAGTTATGGAATCTCACGGACTGCACGTCTTTGAAAAGATCTTTAATCTCTCTCGAAACGTCTCCACAAAAAACATCCAAAGAGAATGATTGTTTATCGAAACGATTGATCAAATCAAGGGTAGTGCCAACATCTAAAATCGATTTATACCGATCCAACGATAGTTTTCCAAAATACCTTACGTTTTCAATTCTTGCTTTTCTGTTCCTGTTCTTTAACCGTGAAATAGTAGACCCCGTCATAACGGTATAGGTTGGTCTGTTGAACTTATTTGCATAGACCTCACTCAACTCGGGACAAATTGATACAATCGCTTTGGTTTTAGAGAAAAGCTGCTCTGTTTTCTTGCACAGTTTTTTGTGCCATAATTTGTTGACGAGCCCTTTGTCTGCAGTTTTATCAAAATAAAAATCATCGCAAACGTATGCCACGATCGGAATGCCGTGTTTTTTTGAGATCTTTAACGCCATATCATAAAGGAACCTGCCGCTGCCGAGCGCGACAAAAATACACGAGGGTTTTTCTCTTTTGATCCAGTCGTTTAGTTTGGACCCGTACCACGGTGATATCCGCCAAAGCAGATCTCTCAACAACTCATTTCTTTTTGAGCGTTTAAAAGCGGTGCTTTTCGGATTGTTATTTTGATAAGACGAAACCTTTGTTTCTCTTCCGCCGCTCCCAAGGAAAAACAATCTTTTCAAAACGTCCTTGTCTGTTAGAGAAAAATATGAATTGCAGACATCTATGGTAGGGGTGCCGGAATGGACGTACAGTTGACACAACTCGCTCTTGTCAAAAGCCGAAAACAGGGACGCAAGCGTTTTCCCAATGCTGAAATCCTCTGCTATTTGACAATGCGATAATACCAAAACTTTCATACCAATTCCTTAACGACAGAAACCAATTCTTTATAGGTAACGTCCCTATCGAATCTTTCCTCGGCGCATCTGCGGGCGTTTCGTCCCATTTCTTTTCGCAGCGTTTCGTTCTCTGTCAAGCATTTAATCTTGTCCGCAACGTCTCTCGCATTCCCGCTTGCGCAGTTGAATCCCATTTTGTATTGATCGATCAGCGCGCGATACTCTTTGCTCATTTGCGTATTGATAACGGGCAAACCGGACGCCACGTAATCGCCGTGTTTGTTGATGATGCTTGCAACAGAAGATCCGATTATGGGATTGATCGTGATATCACAGTTGCACATAAGATTACACATTTCCGGATATGGAAGAAACCCAGTAAAAACAGCGTCTACCCCTTTTTCTTTTGCATACGATTCAAACTTCCCTCTTAAACTGCCTTCGCCAATGACAACGAATTGCGGGGGATCAGCCAGCATTGAGAGCGCGTCGATTACAGTTTTAATGTCATAACTCTTTTCCAGCGAACCACAATATACCAGTTTGACTCCGTCATGCGCTGTTTTTTCTTTCAAATTGCCATCGAATGAAGCCAAATTGATTCCGATATAAACGGCATGCCCCGTCTCAACTTTTTTATTGACGCGCAGCGCTCTGTCCACGTACGTTTGAGATACGGCGCAAACTGCATCGGCACGTCCGTAAACTCTGTTTGCTTTTCGCATAAAAGGAGAAAAAAGCAGCCGACTGATAACCGGGACTTTAAATGCCATTCCAAAAGCTTCCGGCCAGAGGTCTTGAATATCGATCACAAACGGGATGCCATGCTCGTTTGCATATTTACCAACCAAATCTGCAACATCTAACGTCGGTACAACCTGATAGATAAGATCCGGGGTCGGTTGTGTTTTCAAATACTCCAGGGTATTTCTGGCAAATACTCTGGACGTTTTTAACCTCTTTAAACTGATATTCTTTTGATAACCGGGTTCATCAATAAACGTAACTTTGTAGTCAACGCTTGCGGCAAGCTCTCCCTTGTTTTTTCGGAATTCTTTTGTCCTCTGATAAAACGAAGACGTTATTACCTCAAGTTCTATATCGGGTTCTTTTGAAAGCATATCCGCAAGAACCCGGTAACGATTGCTTTCTTTTTCCTGAGCAAAATGGAAATAATTGCTTATCAAAATAACTTTTTTCATGAAATAAGCACTCCATTACAGGGCAAAAGAATCATCGATTTCAGCATAGAACCCGTGTTTCGGCTTTTGCTTTTCAATCGGAGGCGGCGTCATATAGTCGCCGTAATAACTTTCCAAAAACTCCTTATAGCAACTGAACGTTTTGCTCGACGTATTCTCAAATTGGATCCCGATACCTTTTTCAAATGCAACCTTCTCTACGACTTCTCTTTGCGATCCATAATCAACGTTCGTAGAAACTAACCGGCTCTCCGAATACGGATACTTCGTCTGCAGTTTCAAAACCTTGTTTTTGTACTTAAAAACGCTCTTCTTCCGAAAGAAAGGCGATAAAACGGGACCGAAGAGTTTGGCCGTTTTCGTATTCACATGTTTGAAATCTGCTCTGCACAAAGCATGTTTTGCCCTTAAGACAAACATGTGCTTGTAGTATAAGAATCGTTTAAGTCGGCCCTCCGGAACGCCGTCGTAAACAAAGATGCTGCAACTGATTTTTAAGTTTTCGTCTTCTTTGAACTGGGAGGATCTCACATAAGAATTGTTATAAACGCAAACAGGCACGACGCCTTTATACCGGGTATCGCTGCCGGGATCAATAATCGAACAGTTTTCTCCAATTCTTCCTTTTGTGGTCTGCAGCAGTTTTTCAAAGTCCGGGCGGCTCATACAAACATCGATATCATCATCCCACGGAATAAACCCTTGGTGGCGCACGGCCCCCAACAAAGACCCGCCGGTCAAATACAATTTAACCCCCGCGTTGTTGCACTCTCTAAGCAACTCCTTATAAATGTATATCTCAACTTTTTGAAGGTCTGCCAAGGAATCAATCGTTTTCATTCTTTGTCTCCAGATTGCGAAATATAAGTTTGGAAAGTCTCTTCGCATTGTTATCCCCAACGAAACTGACGTGCGGGGTGAGGATCACTTTTTCCTCGTCCCACAGAGGAGAGGCAGGATCAAGCGGTTCTTCGGGAAAGACGTCGAGCACAGCGCCGCCGAGCCGCCCGAGATTGCCGAGCAAAGCGTCGACGTCGACAAGCCGTCCGCGCGCCAGATTGACGAAGACCGCGCCGTCCTTCATTTGTGCAAAGAGCCGGGCGTCGAAAAGTCCTTCGGTCTCTTTGGTGAGAGGAACCGAAAGAAGAACGACGTCAGCCGCGGGAAGCAGCTCGGCAATGCCTTCAATCGAGCAAGTCTGATTGAAAGCCGGGGAATCCACCGAAACGACGTCGACCCCGATCACGTTGCACCCAAACGCCCCGAACCGTTTTGCGCACTCCGTTCCGACGCTTCCGCAGCCCACAATCAAAACGGTTTTCCCGTTTAGTTCAAGCAGTCCTCGATGTTTTTCCCATTTTCCGTTCTTTTGATTTTCATAAAAGAATCTGCTCTGCTTATAAATCTGTAAAACCCCGCCAACGGCGAATTCCGCCATCGGAATACTGTAAACGCCGCGTGCGTTGTGCAGCTCGATACCGTGCGATTCAACGTAATGCAGCGGAACGCGGTCGAATCCCGCGCTGGTGAGTTGAATATACCGAAGGGCGCGAAATAGACCGATGTCGTGGTAGAGGAACAGCCCGTTACAGATCACGCCCTCGATCTCTTCCGCAGGGCAAGGCAGATCTCCCTTTTCCTGTTGCATCAAAACGACGTGATGCCCCATTGAACGAATCTTATTCAGTTGATCGTCGGAATGATTCCACGCGCCTGTAATCAACAGATTCATGTTTTGATCCCTTTATTTCTCGATCGATTTTGCTGCCGCAACGGGCTCAAGCTCTGCGGCGGGAACGGTCTCCGAAGCAGTTGCAGGCTCGACTTCGTTCGTCTCTTGTGCGGGGATCTCGACGGTGGCGCCCGAATTGACGTTATCCGAGTTGCGCAGCACCTTGAAAATGGTCATGAAGAAGATCTTCACGTCGAGGAAGAAAGAGACGTGATCGACGTACCAGACGTTGAGTTCGATCCGCTTGTGCCACTCGACCCCTTTCCGTCCGTGGACCTGCGCCCAGCCGGTGATCCCGGGGCGCACGTCGAACATCCGACGCTGCTCGTCGGTATACTCCCCAATCGGCCAGGGATGGTATGTAAGCGGGGGCCTCGGTCCGATCAACGCCATATCGCCGCGAAGAATATTGAAGATCTGCGGAAGTTCGTCAAGACTCGTCGCACGGATGAAGCGTCCGATCCGGGTCACGCGAACGTCTCCCTTTTCGGAATAGACTCCCGACCCGGTGTGCTCGGCGTCGACGACCATGCTCCGGAACTTTAAGATACGGAAGACGCGTCCGTCGCGTCCGAGCCGTTCCTGCTTAAAAAGGACGGGACCCTTGGAATCGCACTTGACGATGATCGCGACGATCAGGAGCAGCGGCCAGAGCAGAAGCAAAGCCAAGATCGTGAGGAACAGGTCGATCACTCTTTTGAAGAAGCGGTTATATATTTTTCTCATCCTTGAGGATTTCCCTTCAACATCCGTTTGAAAAACGGTTTACTTGCGGTTGAGTCCCTGCTTGACGATCTCGCTGACGCGCGATTGCAGCGCCAGACGGTTGGGCTCGAACGTCGCGGGGTCGATCGCGTTCTCGTAATCGCGCAGGATCTTCATCTCGCGGGTGAAATCCTCGCGAACCTTGTCGAGCGGCTGCGTCTGATCGCAGAAACCCCGCGACAGGATCGCCCGCGTCGAGCCGAGGCGGTAGTGTTCGGTCACGATCATCTCCGCGGGAACAAGACCGTCGCCGATATGCGAAATACCGCCGAAGCCGTAGGGGATGCCCGTCGGTTTGATCTTGTTCACGATACGCTCGACCGTTCCGTTTGCCAGAAGCTCGAACATAAAGGTAAGCCCGTAACTGATGTGCAGATCGTTCAATCCGACGTGGATCTCGTCGATCCCGTCGATTTTCAGAACTTCGTCAAGACAGTTCTCCGCCTCGCGCGTTTCAAGCAGAAGGGACGTCGGAACACGCCCGTTCACGCATCCGAGGAACGCCCGGACTTCCTCGACGGTCTTCCACATAGGGAGCATGATCCGCTTTGCCCCGAGAGAGATCACTTCTTCGATCTCTTTCCTCGAATCGGCGTTCCACGGATTGATCCGCACAAGGAGTTCCGCCTTGGTGAGAACGGACGCCAGTTTCCCGACGTCCCCGATTGTATGGCGTGATTTCACGCTGTTGATCCCTCTCTGCCGCTCTTCTTTTCCGAGCGTTTCGAGATCGATCCATATCCTGTCCACCCCGACCGACTCCGCGATGAGAGCGACGTCGGGATTGTTCGTGATATAGAAGACGGTTAAGGGCATACCCGTATGACCTCCGTGACGATAATGTCTTTGGTGTCGAACTACTTTTTAATTAATTATATAATAATTTCTATTTGATGTCAAGCAAAATGCATAATATAATCGCTTTAGGGCCGAAAAAAGCAAAAAAGGCGGGAAGACCCGCCTGAAAGGGTGAGAAGATAACGAAACGGTCAGAGGAAAGCCGCGAGGCGGGATTCACAGGCGGACCAGAGGGACGCGGCGGCGGAGCCGTCGGGGTCGCGGAACTTGAGTTTCAGGGGCTTTTTGTAACTGTAGACCTCGCCGGGGACGAAGTCGACGGCGGGGGTGCCGAGGGCGAGGCGGGTCAGGCGGCGGGCGCTCTTTTCGGGCGAGATGGTGAAGAGGTATTTCAGGGGAGTGTGGTAGCAGAAATTGACGAAAGCGGTCGATTCGGAGCCGAAATTGGTGCGGACGACGCCGGGCTCGAAAGCGACGGCGTTGATCCCGGTTTCGCCGTAGCGGCGCTGCAGTTCGCGGGTGAAGAGGATATCGCAGAGTTTCGCCCGTCCGTAGGCGCGGAACGGGGTGTAATCGTTCTCGCTCTCGGGGTCGGCGGGGTCGAAGTCGGATCCGAACAGGTTGGCGGCGATCGACGCGGTCTGGATGACGGTGGCGTTTGAGGCGGCGAGTTTGTCGAGGAGCAGGCGCGTCAAAAGGAACTGCGCGAGCAGGTTGATCTGGAAGGTGCGCTCGAAGCCGTTCTCGGTCAGTTTCCGCTCGTTTTGCGCGCCGCCCGCGTTGTTCGCCAAAACGTCGATCCTCTCGTATGCGTTCAGTTCCCCGGCGAGCCGCACGACATCGGAGAGTTTGGCGTAATCGGCAAGATGGAACGGGCAGCCGAGTTCGTCGGCTGTCCTCTTGGTTTTTTCGGGGTTGCGTCCGACGAGGATCACGTTCTGCCCCGCTTTCACGAGCGCACGCGCCGCGGCGGCGCCGATCCCGTCGCTGCCCCCGGTGATGACGATGGTTTTTTTGCCTTCGTTTTCCATAAGAACTCCTTTGCCGCCGCCACGCCGAACAGAGGGGGCGGTCTGAAAATTTACAGATTTTCAAATTGAAAGCGCCGCCCCCGGGGGTCGGGAGCGGCGTGGAGAAAAGACGGATTTATTCGGCTTCCGTTTCGGCGGGTCCCTCTTCGGTTTTCGCCTCGGCGGTTTTCTTCGCGGGAGCGTCGCACTCCGCGAAAGTAAGAATGCCGGTGGTCGCGAGAATGAGTTGGAAAGCGCGCAGGAACACGGAGTAGATCGCGTTGACGATCATCGTCCAGTTCGCCACCTTGTCGGCGACCATAACGATCGAGAAAACGATCATCAGGATCAGCATCCCGACATAGCAGACGCCGAGATAACCGCCGATCTTCTTCAGGTCGTCTCTGCCGAGCAGCCAGCCGAGAACGACGAGAACGGCGAACGCGGTGCCGAAAAGCCCGGTGATGAAGGAGAAAACGTAGTAAATGATCTGGCTGGCGCGGTAGTATTCAAAATACTCGAACGCCCACATCCCGTTGAAAACGCCCGCGATCAGCGTGTACAGACCCGCCCCCAGAAGAAGCGCGAACGCGACACGGCAGAAAACGTCCTTTCCCGTCAGAAGCCCGTAGAGCCCGGCGGCGAGGATCGCGCCCTCAAACGCGTATTGCAGCAGGTCGACGATGACGGTGATCGCTCCCGCGTCGTTGTCAACGTTCTGAATGAAGTTGACGAGCAGAAGGAAAACGAAGAGTCCGCAAACGCAGAAATAGATGATCTTTTTCCAATCTTTGAGTTTGTTCAGAAGGGCATCCATAGAGAAAACTCCTTTCAAGCACGGTTTGTTATATTAAGTATAATCCTTTTCTCTAAAAATGTCAAGACATTATTCGCGCCGTTCTACACCCTGCGGGGGAAACGGGACGTCGTGGACGCCGTCCCCTACCGCTCGCGCGATTGGAACATTTCTTCAAACTACCCGCGCCGGCTGTTGCCCTCAGACAGGCAGATGCAGTGGATAAAAAAACGAAAAAAAGAAGAGAACCGCCTGTATTTGAAAACGGTTCTCAAATTTAAGCAGCGCCCGACGGAGCGTTGAAATCGCGCAAAAGAAAACGCATGGGCGAATCAATAAGTATCCGTCGTTTTCCGAGCTGCGCTTGGACGTGCGTCAGTCGCCCTTCAGTTCTTTCTCCAGTTTCGACCCTTCCAGAACGTACTGATTCACGCCACCGCCGTACGTACCGGAATAGAGCGTCAACATGATCTCGTCCCCGAACGACACCGGGTACGAAGTAATCGAAATCCCGGCGTTTGTTCCCGAAGAAGTCCGGTACGTATGATCCTCGTCGTACGTCACCTTGGTGCCGATCAGATAGAGCGTTCCGTCGTCCAGGCGACGCCAGACGAACTCTATACTCCCGGAGTATCTTCTTTCCCCGCTTCCGCGATGAATCTCGAAATAACCGGTCTTGTCTGAATGGAACACGTAATACTCGGTACCGTCGCTTCTCAAGTACTTTTTATCGAAGACGACGTCGTATGTTCTTCTGCATCCGACAAAAACCGCGCACAGCGTCGCCGCCAGCAACAGAAACGCCGCGATCCTGATCACTCTTTTCATTCTTACGTTTCCTTTCTGAAACCGAATTCGTTTGTCATAGGGATATTTCCCATAAAACCGTCGGAGTGTCAACCCCGTCTCTATTTGTTATATTACCCGCACCGGCGATTGCCGTCATGCGCGTCGTCCGCTTGCCCCTATCTGCGCCGGGAACGCGGGACGTCGAGGATTCCGTCCCCTACGACGGGGGATACCCTCAAACCATTTTTTCTTGCTTTACTTTATGGTCGATAATATGGCGGGAGGCGAGTTCCCGATGCACGTCGTCCACCGTGATCCCCATCTGCACCATCAGCACCATCGCGTGATAGGCGAGGTCAGCGAGTTCGTAGATCGTCTCGGCTTTGTCGTTCGCCTTGCCCGCGATGATGACCTCGGTCGACTCTTCCCCGACCTTCTTCAGGATCTTGTCGATACCCTTCTGGAACAGGTAGGTGGTGTACGACCCCTCGGGCAGTTTCGCCTTGCGGTCCTCGAGCAGTTCGTAGAGCCCGCGCAGGGTGAACTCGGCAAGTTCGTCGCTCTCGAATACCGGCGCGGTGAAGCAGGAATCGCTCCCCGTATGACAGGCGGGACCGTCCTTTTCGACCTTGACGAGCAGGGCGTCGCGGTCGCAGTCGGCGGTGATCGAAACCACGTGCTGATAGTTCCCGCTGGTCTCCCCTTTCAGCCAGAGTTCGTTCCGCGAGCGGCTGTAGAAGCAGGTCAGCCCGCGCTCCATCGTGATCTTAAGACTCTCGCGGTTCATATAGGCGAGTGTCAGCACCTTTCCGGTGATCGCGTCCGCGACGATCGCGGGGATCAGCCCCTTTTCGTCGAATTTGAGTTCGTTGATATCCAGCATTTTGGTTCCTCCGTTTACAGTCTTACGTTGATACCGTTTTCTTTGAGCGTGCGTTTGAGATCGGGGATGGCGACCTCTCCGAAGTGGAAGATCGAAGCGGCGAGCCCCGCGTCGATCGTGGGGAGCGTCTTGAACAGGTCGACGAAATCACCGATCCCGCCGGCGCCGCCCGACGCGATCACGGGGACGCGCACCGCGTCGAGCACCTTTTCGAGCAGGGGCAGATCGAAGCCGCGCTTTACCCCGTCGGTGTCGATCGAGTTGACCACGATCTCCCCGGCGCCGAGCGAGACGCCGCGCTTGATCCAGCCGATCGCCTCCATCCCGGTATCCTCGCGCCCGCCCTTGGCGAAGACGCGGAACTCACTCCCGACGCGCTTGACGTCGACCGAAAGCACGACGCATTGGTCGCCGTAGCGGGTCGCCGCCTCGTGGATCAGTTCGGGCCGCTTGATCGCGCCGGAATTGACGCTGACCTTATCGGCGCCGCACTTCAGCACGCGGTCGAAATCGTCGACCGAGTTGATCCCGCCGCCGACCGTCAGGGGGATAAATATCTTCGAGGCGACCTCGCGGAGGATGTCGGTAAAGAGCCGCCGTCCCTCGAACGACGCCGTGATGTCGTAAAAAACCAGTTCGTCGGCGCCGCTGTCGGAATAGTATTTCCCGAGTTCGACGGGCGAGGAGACGTCCGAGACGCCCTCGAAATTCACGCCCTTGACCACGCGCCCGGCTCGGACGTCGAGGCAGGGGATGATGCGTTTCGTTATCATTGTGCCACCTTGATCGCCTCGCTGAGGTCGATCGCTCCGTTGTAGTAGGCGCGTCCGATGATCGCGCCGTATAGGTTGAGTTTGCGCAGGGCGATCACGTCGGAAAGATCCGAGACGCCGCCCGACGCGGTGACGGGAACGCCGTACTTTTCGGACAGTTCCCGGTAGAGTTCGCGGTTGGTCCCCTTCATCACACCGTCCTTCGAGATGTCGGTCACGATCACGCACCCGACCCCGAGTTCGACCATCCGGCGCATAAAGTCGTCGAGTTTCACCCCGCTCTTCTCGGTCCAGCCCCGGATGGCGATCTCGCCGTCCCGGACGTCCGCGCCCACAGCGATCCGCTCGCCGTACTCTTTGACGGCGGATTCCAGGAACGCGGGGTCGGTCACGGCGGCGGTCCCGAGGATCACCCGGTCGACGCCGCAGGAGAAGTAGTATTCCGCCACGTCGAGCGAGCGCACCCCGCCCCCGATCTCGCAAAAGAGGGGGGTTTTCTCCGCGATGGCTCTCACAACCCCGGAGTTGGGGGTCGTTCCGTCCTTCGCTCCGTCGAGATCGACGAGGTGGACGTGGGTGGCGCCGCAGGCGATGAAATCGCGTGCGACGGATAAGGGATCGTCGCTGAAGACCGTCTTTCGGTTATAGTCGCCGCGCACAAGCCGTACGGCTTTTCCGTCGGAGAGGTCGATCGCGGGAAACAGGATCATTTCGCCACCCCCCCGGCAAACGCCGCAAGGATCGCAAGCCCCACTTTCCCGCTCTTCTCGGGATGGAACTGACAGCCGAAGACGTTGTCCTTCGCGACGACGGCGGTCACGGGGATCCCGTATTCCGACGTCGCAGAAAGACTTTCCCCGCAGCCGACGGCGTGGAAGGAATGGACGAAGTAGACGAAGTCGCCCTCGCGGATCCCGCGGAAGAGCCGGCAATCGGGTTTGACGAATCGCAGCGCGTTCCAGCCGATATGCGGGATCTTCAATTTCGGGTCGATCATCCCCTCGAGCGGTACGACCTCGCCCTTCAGCAGTCCGAGCCCCCGGTGGACGCCGTACTCGGCGCTTTTTTCAAACAAAAGCTGCATCCCGAGGCAGATCCCGAGCAGTTCCTTGCCGCGGGAAACCTCGTCGAGGATCAGTTCGTCGAGCCCGTTCTCGCGGAGTTTGTCCGCCGCGTCTCCGAAGGCGCCGACGCCGGGCAGGATCAGGCGGTCGGCAGATCGGATCACGGCGGGGTCGCCCGTCACGGCGGCGTCGAAGCCGAGCGACGAGAGCGAACTGGCGAGCGAGAACAGGTTGCCGACGCCGTAGTCGATGATGGCGATCATAAAACTCCCTTCGTCGACGGGATCTCGTCCCCCAGCGCGGGATCGATCGACACGGCGGTCTTCAGCGAACGGGCGCAGGATTTGAACACGCCCTCGATGATATGATGCGCGTTCTCGCCCGAGAACTGTCGGACGTGGAGGGTGATCCCCGCGTTGCGGGCGAACGCCTCCCAGAACTCGCGGCAGAGTTCGGTGTCGAAGTCCCCGACCTTCTCCGCCGGGATATCGAGCGACGATACGAAGAGCCCGCGCCCCGAAATATCGACGGCGGACAGGATCAGCGCCTCGTCCATCGGAACGAGGGCGTCGCCGTAGCGAACGATCCCGCGCCGATCCTCGAGCGCCGCGTTGAACGCCGAGCCGAGCGCGATCCCGACGTCCTCGACCGAGTGGTGGAAATCCACCTCGGGGTCCCCCGTGCAGGCGACGGTCAGATCGAATCTGCCGTGCCGCGAGAAGAGGGTCAGCATGTGGTCGAGAAAGCCGCAGCCGGTTTTGATCTCGCTCTTCCCCGTTCCGTCGAGCGAAAGGGTGAGCGCGACGTCGGTCTCCGACGTCAGACGTTTGATCTCCGCGTATCTCATTTTTGTCCTCCCTGTTCTTTCAGTATGGTTTCGACGGCGGCGACGAAGGTTTCCATCTGTTCTTCCGTGCCGACCGTGATGCGGTTGTAATCTTTGATCCTTGCTTTGTTGAAATGCCGGATCAGGATCCCGCGTTCCTTCAGGGCAAGGTAGAGCGCCTCGCCGCCGATCGCGGGGGTCTTTGCGAAGATGAAGTTTGCCTTCGAGGGGACGACCGTAAAGCCGAGGGCGGTGAGTTTCTTTGCCGTCAGGAACCGCGCCGCCTCGATCTTTTTGCAGTTGGCGCGGTAGTAGGCGTCGTCCTCGAGCGCCGCGACGCCGGCGGAAAGGGTCATCCGGTTGACGTTGTAGGGGTTTACCGAGTTGCGGATGGTGTTGAGGTCGCGGATCAAACCGGGATCCCCGACGGCGAACCCGAGCCGCGCGCCCGCCATCGAGCGCGATTTGGAATAGGTGCCGACCACGAGCAGATTGTCGTATTTTGCGGTCAGCGGGATCGCGCTCTCGCCGCCGAAATCGACGTACGCCTCGTCGACGATCACCACGCCGTCCGGGTTTCCCGAAACGATCTTATCGATCTCGGAGAGCGGCAGGAACAGTCCCGTCGGGGCGTTCGGATTGGCGATAACGACCGTTTTCTTCCCTTTTCCGATATAGTCGGCGGGATCGATCGAGAGATCGTCTTTCACCGGGATCTCGGTATAGGGCAGGCGGTTGAGTTCCGCAAAGACCGGATAAAAGCCGTAGGTGATATCGGGAAAGATCAGCGGCGCGTCCTCGGCAGCGAACGCCATAAACGCGAAGTTCAGGACCTCGTCCGAGCCGTTCGAGACGATCACCCGGTCGGGGGTAACGCGGAAGGCGTCGGCAAGTTTTCCCCGCAGAACGCGGGCGTCGGGGTCGGAATAGAGGTTCAGCCGTCCGCTCTCCTCCCTGACCGCGGCAAGCACTCCGGGGGACGGGGGGAAAGGAGACTCGTTGGTGTTGAGTTTCAGATACCGGCGGTCCTGCGGCTGCTCGCCCGGGACGTAAGGGACGAGCGTCGCGTACCGTTCGGAAAAGAAGCGGCTCATTTCCCCTTTCGGCGGACCGTCACGCTGCGGGCGTGCGCGTCCAGCCCCTCCTTTCCGGCGAAGAGCGCGATCTTATCCGAGACCTCGGAAAGCGCGTCCTCCGTATAGTAAACGAACTGGGTCTTTTTCACGAAATCGTCGACCGAGAGCGGGGACGAGAAACGCGCCGTGCCGCCGGTCGGGAGCGTGTGGTTGGGACCCGCGAAATAGTCGCCGAGCGCCTCCGGGCAGTATTTACCGAGAAAGACCGAGCCGGCGTTCTTCACGAGGTCGAGATAATCGAAGGGGTTTTCGACCGAAAGTTCAAGGTGTTCGGGCGCGATCTCGTTCGAGACCCCGATCGCCTCTTCGATACTTCCGGCGACGATGATCTTGCCGTTCTTGTCGATCGAGGCGCGGGCGATCTCCCTTCTCGGAAGGAGCGGGATCTGCCGTTCGAGTTCGGCGCTGACCGCTTCCGCGAGCCGTACGCTGTCGGTGACAAGCACCGCGGAGGCGTTTCTGTCGTGTTCGGCTTGCGAGAGCAGATCGGCGGCGACGAACACGGGATCGCAGCTCGCGTCCGCGACCACCAGGATCTCGGAGGGACCCGCGATCATATCGATCGACACGACGCCGAAGACCTGTTTCTTCGCCTCCGCGACGAAGGCGTTGCCGGGACCGACGATCTTATCGACCTTCGGTACGCTCTCGGTGCCGTAGGCGAGCGCGGCGACCGCCTGCGCTCCCCCGACCTTGAAGATGCGGTCGACGCCCGCCACGTCCGCGGCGGCGAGGATCGCCGGATTGACCTTTCCGTCTTTTGCGGGAGGGGTCACCATCACGATGGTTTTACAGCCCGCGATCTTGGCGGGGATCGCGTCCATCAAAACCGTCGAGGGGTACGCGGCGGTGCCGCCCGGAACGTAAAGTCCCACGCGCTCGATCGGCGTGATCTTCTGCCCCGTGACCCTGCCGTCCTCCGCTTTGCCGATCACAAAACCGTCGCGGACCTGTTTTTGATGGAATGCGCGGACGTTCCCGGCGGCTTCACGAAGGACGTCGAGGAACGCGGGTCCGACGGTTTTATACGCCTCGTCGATCTCCTCGCGGGTAACGGAAAGAGAATCGAGTTTCACCCCGTCGAAACGCTCGGTGCAGTCGCGGAGCGCCTTGTCGCCGCCCGCGCGGACTTCGGAAACGATCGCGGCGACGGCGTCCGAGACGTTCGCCGTGGGGTTGTCGCGGGCGAAGATCCGTTCTTTCGGTACCTCGCCCATTTTCAGGATCTTAATCATTCTCGGTCACCAGTTCTTTCATTTTCTCCGTGATCCTGCCGATCTCGTCCGACAGGAAGCGGAAACTTGATTTGTTTGCGATCAGCCGTGCGCTGATCGGGAAGATCTCGGCTTTGACCTCGAGATCGTTTTCCCGGAGGGTCGTGCCGGTCTCGACGATGTCGACGATGACGTCGGAAAGCCCGAGGATGGGGGCGAGTTCGATCGAGCCGTTCAGTTTGATGACGTCGATATCGCGCCCGATCCCCTCGTAGTAAGTCGAGGCGACGTTCGGAAATTTGGTCGCGACGCGGAGGGTTTTGGTGTTATCGTCGTGAAAATCCTTCTTCGCGGCGACCGCCATCCGGCATTTGCCGAGCCCGAGGTCGAGCAGTTCGTAGACGTCGGGGGCGTATTCGAGGATGATGTCCTTGCCCGCCACGCCGAGATCCGCCGCCCCGCGTTCGACGTAGATCTGAACGTCGGAGGGCTTCACCCAGAAGAAGCGGACGCCGGTGGATTCGTTCTCGAAGATCAGTTTCCGGCTCTTTTCGCGGATCGAGGGGCAATCGAAGCCCGCCCGCTCGAACAGGTCGTAGACGGTCTCTCCGAGCCGTCCCTTCGGCAGCGCGATATTCAGCATGGTTTGCCCTCCTTCCGCATATCTTTCAGTTCTCCGTAACGCAGTTTCTCGGGGATCGCGCGGAGCGCGGAGCAACTCTTGCCGGTCGCCCGGATCGTGTCCGCCGCCTTCGCCACGTCTTTGGGGTCGGTCGTTTCGTCGTAAAGGAGCGCCACGTCGACGTCCGCGCCCGCGTCGTTTTCGTCCAGCGCCTCGAGCAGATCGAGGTAGATCGCGAATCCGACGGCGCGGGACGTGCGCCCGAGTTTCTCCATCATCCCGTCGTACTGACCGCCCGAAAGAACGTCGGTGGCGATGCCGCGGAGAAAGCCCTTGAAAATGAATCCGTTGTAGTAGTTGACGTCGCCCGTCAAACTGAAGTCGAAGCAGATCTTGTCGGCGCAGGGCGACTCGGCAAGCAGCGCGGCGAGCCGTCCGACGTCCTTTGCCGCCGGGGTATCCGGCAGGGTCGATAAGAACGCGGGGGCGTCCTTGGGCGTGAAGTTCGCGGAGAGCAGACGGCAGAGCGCCTCGTACCCCTCCCGGGAAACGCCCGATTCGTCGCACGCGGTCTTCAGATCGTGGGCGTTCTTGCCCGCGATGCACCCTCCGGCGATCTCAAGGAACGAGGGGTCCTTCGAGACGCACTCGATCGTCTCGGTGAGCAGTCCCAGGTGCGAGACGGTCAGCCGGTATTCCCCGCCGATCTTTCCGAGACTCTTTGCCGCGAGGACGATCGCCTCGTAGACGTCGTACAGATCGACGTCGCCTATGCACTCCAGCCCCGCCTGCCGGATCTCCTTGAAGCGGTGGGTGCTTTTCGAGACGCGGTAGACGTTCTCGTCGTAATACACTTTCTGTTTCTCGCCGGGTCTGTCCTCGCCGCCCTTGATGATCGAGAGCGTGACGTCGGGTTTTAAGGCGAGCATTTTTCCGTTGGTGTCGTTGAACGCGATGACGCGGTCGCCTACCATAAACTCCTTGTTGCGGACGTAGAGTTCGTATTCCTCGAACTTCGACATCCGGTAGGGGCGGTAGCCGTAGCGGCGGTACAGGTCGCGCAGTTCAAACACGACCCGCTCTTCGCGGGTGAGTACGGCGTCGTTCATTTCGTTTTCTCCTCGGTTGATCGTTCTTTCAGACGTTCGAGCACGGTGCGGTAGCCGCCCTGCCCGTATTCGTAGCACTTGTTCACGCGGCTGATGGTCGCGGTGCTGGCACCGGTCGCGTCGCGGATCGCAAGATAGCCGGCGCCCTCGTCGAGCATCCTTGCGACCGAGAGGCGCTGGGCGAGATCCAAGATCTCCTTGACCGTCGCGACGTCGTCGAGGAACGCGTACGCTTCCTCGCGGGTTTTCAGCGACAGCAGCGCGTCGCAGAGCAGGTCGGTGGTCTCGTTATGCCAATGGCTCATAGTGTTCCTCCTCGCTTTCGGGATCAAGCGGTTTCGTTTGGGCGGCGGGGATCCGCGGTTTTCGGGATAGTCGCCGGACACTTATTTACCGCGGCGATTCAGCGGTTTAATGCTTTATCACTTTAGCGTTTTAGCGATTCAGCGCGCTAAACTACGAATGATGATACCACAGACGGTGCGCTTTGTCAAGGGGGAACGCGCGTTTTTTTCGGTTTTTTTCAAAAAAATAAGAGATCTTTCGGAAACGATACTGTAAATAAGAGAAAAGGAAAGACGAAGTTTGAAACGAAGCGGAAAAGCGACGGCAAGGCGGGTGCGTTTTGTCCCTTGTTTTTCCAAACGGAGTCTGATATAATAGAAACGGAAAAGAGTCCCGCTTCACGGAAAGGAGAACGGTATGAAGAAAACGGCTGCATTTTTGATGGCGCTTTTGCTGACGGCGGGGTGCCTTTTTGCGCTTGCGGGATGCGGGAAACGTTGCACGGCTGCCGACCTGTCGGCGTATCTTGATAAAGAGGGTTTCGTCGCGAGGATGTCCCAAAAAGAGTTTGTCGAGAAAATTACGAAGATTGAAGGCGAGGAGCCTGACGGCTACAACTGGGACGGCGTGTACGGCGGCGGATGGAACGCCTTCGGTACGAACTCGTATTCGAACAGTTATATCGAAACGGAAGAAGAAGGTGTTGCCGTCTACCGCAACACGGTCTTGATCAACGTGAAACCGAAAGGGCTGAAGATGCCTGCGGGGATCCGTTTTTCCGACACGCTTGCAAAAGTCTTAAAGAAACTGTCGGTCGAGGGCGACCCGGTAAGCGAGTTTACGCCCGACCCCGGCGCGCCCGACGTGATGACGCTCTTTTCAGAGGGAAACGTCACCCTGAAGCTGATCGATCGCCGACTCACCCCGACCGAACCCGAAAAGACCGAACCCGGAACGGTCGTTTGCGTTTGGGATATCGGTTATCCTCTCGAATTGGAGTTTTCGGAGGTCACGACCCGATCGCTCGACTACGACCGTACCGATACCGTGACGCGCACGGTCAAATTCACGTTTGCCGACCGCGGCAGCACGCTCGAATGCTTTTGTATCGACGTGACCGAACGCTATCCCCTGCTGCAGCGTTACTCAAAGGAAGCGCACGCGATTTTCAACGCTCTCGCAGCGCCCGGGGAGCTTGACGGCTACGCCTTCCGAAAAGCCGAACCCAACGATTACTACTCCGTCGAAGCGGAAGAGCCGGAAATGCCGAACGAAGCCGAAGTGACCGTTTCCGGAAAGCGCTATACGGGAACGCTCGTTCGCTCGACGACGGGCGCGGCGGTCTACAGAAGACCCAACGACTTCCCCGTTTTTACCTACCGGTTTGAGGGCGGTACTTTTGAAACGGATTCCGGGGGAAGACTGACCGGTTTCACTCGTAACGATCTGAACGATTCCAAGTACGCCTATTCGTCCGAATACTATCAAAGCAGCGCAGAACGGTTCTTCCGGGACAACCTCCCCTACGTTGATATAGACGACTATACGGTTTCGGTTTCCGGTCCGTTATACGGTTTGAACGCATACGCGGTCACGTTCACAAAGACGGTCGACGGCGTCGACACGACGGATCGGGCGACGATCACGATGTACGGCGACCCGGAGAATTTTATTCGTTTTTATTCTTCAATGCTGGGGAGGATCCGTCTGACCGAGAATCCGTTCGATCTCGAAAGCGTCGGGGCTGCGATCGGAAAGAAGTTCCGCGCCGCCGTCGGGGATCAGGAATCGCTTTTCGCTTCGATCGACTACGAGATCGAAGAAACCGTCCTCACCCTACTGAAAGACGGGACCCCCGCTCTGCTCGTCACCCTCACGCCCACGCTGACCGAAGTCCGACGGGACGGGAGCGGGTGGACGTACGCAAAGACCGAAACGCTGATCGTCCGGTTTGCCGAAGAATAAAGCGTTTTCCCTTCCCCCGGGAATACCCGGGGGACTATTTTTATCTTTATGTCGGATTGGCGCTTGACAAACGCGGGGGAGCGTGTTATAATACTTGCGAGATTCTTTAAGAGGGTCCCGTGAGGCCGTCAAGAATTGCAACTGAATCGGACCGACGAGTCCTTTTTTCGGACTGCTTTTCTTGGGCGAAAAGCGGTTATTTTTATAAGTGGGAGGGCGTCATTATCTACCTTACCGGCGTAAAAGACTATTTGACGGAACAAAACGACCGCCCCACCCGTCCCGTCGATCTTACCTTTCCGATCCCGACCCCTTCCGACCTTTCTTTTCACGGCGAACGATTCGCACTTTTACCCGGTCTTGCAGACGTACACGTTCATCTGCGGGAGCCGGGTTTTTCTTATAAAGAGACGATCCGCACGGGGTCGCGGGCGGCGGCGCGCGGCGGGTTTACGACGGTGTGCGCGATGCCCAACCTCGATCCCGTCCCCGACAGCCGGGAGCATCTCGCGAAAGAACTTGCCTTGATCGAGCGGGACGCCGTGATCGAGGTACTTCCCTACGGCGCCCTGACGGTCGGGGAGGGGGGGCTCGCCCTCTCGGATATGGAGGCGATCGCGCCCTCGGTCGTCGCCTTCTCGGACGACGGGCGCGGGGTGCAGGACGAAAACGTGATGCGCGAGGCGATGACGCGGGCGAGGGCGCTCGGAAAGGTCGTCGTCGCGCGCGACTGTCGAAAGTCCAGCGACGCACTCTTCGCGGCGTTTTCGCAGGGCCTTGTGGACGAGGGCGTGGACGTCCTCGACATTGGCCTCGCCTCGACGCCGATGAGCTATTTCGCCAACTCGCGCCTGAAGGCCGACGGCTCGGTGATGATCACCGCCTCGCACAACACGAAGGAATGGAACGGCTGCAAGCTCTGCAAGGCGAACGCCGTGCCGATCTCCGGCGCGAC
>CACZAZ010000016.1 GCA_902779285.1 uncultured Ruminococcus sp. | reverse complement strand
GTGCAGAATCCCCGTTCTCGACCCGACGGCGTACGCCCGTACGTCAAGCGGTCGAGAACGGGGAGAGGAAAACGAATTCAAATAAAAAAGAAGAAAACCTCCCGCGGTTCCGCGGGAGGTTTTCAACCTTAAAATGCGTTTCACAATGAGGGATATTCGCACAGAGAAGAATGCTTTAACGGACAATCAATCATCATCCATTCGTTTTCCGGTCTGTGCGTGCATCCGCGCGGCGTCCTTCCAGGATCTTGCGCGCGACGTAGACCCCGCTCGCGGAGGCGTGGGAGAGCGAGTGGGTCACGCCCGATCCGTCCCCGATGACGTAGAGACCGGGGTACGCCGTTTCGAGATTCTCGTCGGTCTTGACCTCCATATTGTAGAACTTGACCTCGACGCCGTAGAGCAGCGTATCGGGGTTTGCGGTCCCGGGCGCCACCTTGTCGAGCGCGTAGATCATTTCGATAATGCCGTCGAGGATCCGCTTCGGCAGCACCAAACTGAGGTCGCCCGGCGTGGCGTTCAGAGTCGGTCTGACCGAGCCCTCGTCGATCCGCGCCGCGGTGCTTCTTCTGCCGTGGATCAGGTCCCCGAACCGCTGCACGATCACGCCGCCCCCGAGCATATTGGAGAGCCGCGCGATACTCTCGGCGTAGCCGTTGCTGTCGCGGAAGGGCTCGGAAAAGTGTTTGGAGACCAGCAGGGCGAAGTTGGTGTTCCCCGTCTTCTTGTCGTCGCCCTCGAAACTGTGCCCGTTGACCGTGATGATGCCGTTGGTGTTCTCGTTGACCACGATGCCGTGCGGATTCATACAGAAGGTACGCACCCGATCCTCAAAGGTCTCGGTGCGGTAGGTGATCTTGCTCTCGTAGAGTTCGTCGGTCAGATGCTCGAAGATCTCGGCGTTCAGTTCGACCCGCACGCCGATATCGACCCGGTTCGACATCGTCTCGATCCCGAGCGCGCGGCAGGTCTTTTCCATCCACTTGGAGCCGCTCCGTCCGACCGAAACGATACAGGTGCGGCAGGTGTAGGTACGCCCGCCCGCCTCGACCGCGTAGCCGCCGTCCGTCTGCGAGAGCGTGTCGACCGGGGTATTGAAGTGGAAATCGACCTTCTTTTCGAGTTCCCGGTAGAGATTCTCCAGCACGATATAGTTGATATCGGTACCGAGATGGCGCACCTTCGCGTTCAGCAGCACCAGTTTGTTCTGCAGGCAGATCTTGCTGAAGCGGGTGCCGGCCGTCGAGTAGAGTTTGGTCCCCGCGCCGCCGTATTTCAGGTTCACCGAATCGACGTATTCCATCAGTTCGAGCGCCTTCTGCCGCCCGATATGTTCGTAGAGCGAGCCGCCGAATTCGTTCGTGATGTTGTATTTGCCGTCCGAGAACGCACCCGCGCCGCCGAAGCCCGACATAATGGAACAGGTCTTGCACCCGACGCAGGACTTGACCTTGTCGCCGTCGATCGGGCATTTCCGCTTGGGCAGGGGGTTGCCCTCCTCGAACACGCCGACTCTGAGACCGCTGTCGCGCAGTTCGTACGCCGACCAGATCCCGCCGGGACCCGCGCCGATAATGATCACGTCGTAATCAAACATGGTTTTTTCCTCTTTTCGCAAAAAAAGTCCCGACCGGACGGAATCGCGTCGTCGATCGGGCTTCGCTTTTTCCGTTCCATTATAACACGAAACCGAAAGATTGTCAAGAACTGCTCCGGCGGCGGGAGACCCGCCGCCGAAGGATGCGTTTTTTTAGTGGCGAAGCGTTGATGAGATCAAGGGAGATTCGAGAAGCCGACCTCGGTCCAGCCGTTCTCCCCGAGGACGTCGTCCCACGCGAGACCGCCCTCTCCGCGCGGCGTCAGCGTGACCGTCCCGGCGGAGGCGGTAAAGGTGAGCAGTCCGCCGTCCTCGGTCGCCCGCGCGAGTCCGACGGGGGTACCGCCGACCGAAACGATCCAGTCCCCCGCGGCGACGCCGGAGATATAGTACTTGTAACTCCCGGCGGCGGCGCCGTTCGTAAAGTCGAACTGCGTCGCGCGGCGGGTGGAACTGATGACGAAGACCGCCGCCGTGTTTCCGAGCACCGCGCCCTTGACCGTCCCGTTCGAGATCGCGGTCGCGGTGAGGTCGTTGGGATCGTCCTCGTCGCAGACGTACATGACGTTCAGCATCTGGTCGGTCTTGTTGCCGGTGTTCGGGCTGACCTCGACGCGGCCCCAGAAACCGTCGTCGCCGTTGTTGGTCGGGTTGATCTGGCTGCCGTTGACGACGTAGTTGCGATTCGCGCCGCCGATCTTCTCGATATTGTCGCCGCCGAACACGTTCTGCATCACCAGTTTCGCGCCGTACTGATTGACCATCGTGACCTTCTTGCCGTTGATCGTCGGCTCCGCCGGAACGTGGAGCAGGAAGGTCTTCTTGTAACTTGCGTACTTGGCGGTAACGTTGTCGAAGACGAAGAAGTAGAGCTCCTCGTTGGAGTCTGCGGTGTCGAAGACCGTCAGCATCCGGCGGTTCGCCTCGGTGACCGTCGAACTGTTGTACGCGGGGGTGATATCGCCCGCGATGTAGGTGTACGCCGGGTCGTTCTGCGCTACGTCGGAGTATCCGTAGGCGTAACCCGTGACGGTACCCGTCTTATAGGTGTCGGTCTGCCAGTTCGCGTAACTGCCCGCCTCGCTCGGCTGACGCTGACCGCTCCCGTTGACAAGGACGCAGTTGTGCGCGATCGTCGCCTGATGGTATTTCGTGAAATGGCTGTCGCCGTAGGAATCGTAGGAGCCGGTGTCGCCCGCGAGCATTCCTTTGTACCAGATCTGGAACTGTCCCGCGTCGGCGTGATCGTGGTTGGCGCCGGTGCGGCAGCCGATCTTCATCAAAGTCGCAGCCATCGTGCTGTCCCACGCGTCGTGCGCGATGATCTGTCCGAGCCAGCCGCCGTTATAGACGATCTTGGGTTCCCCGGCGTGGCGGTCCCCCGCTTTTTTTACGCCGCTCGAAGAGCAGATCAGGTATTCGCTGCGCCCGGAGCGTCCGGTCCTCAAACAGGTGCGACGCGATCAGCGCCGCGCGTCCGAAGTTCTGGAACTCGGAGTCGGTCGTATGGTTGTCGCCGGACTGGAACGCGCCGCGTCTCGGCATATCCCCGTACGCCGACAGCTCATACGCGTAGACGGTGTGCAGAACCTGCTGCATCCCCTCCTCGTCGTAGGGGATCTCTCCCGTCGCCGCCCTCAGGAGCAGCGCGGAGAACAGGTCGGAGGTAAAGCGGATGCGGACGTAGAGCGAAGTGCCCTGCGGCACCATTCCCGCCGCGTACCAGGTATTGCGGACGGGGACGAACTCTTGGTAGACGCGGTTGGCGATATAGTTCCACCAGCCGGGATACTCGTCGTAGATCGCGATGGCAAACGACAGATAGTCGCGCAGGATCTGGAATTCGCAGCCGTGCCCCGAGACGGCGTTCTGTCCCGAGGGCGGGAAGCCGACCTCCATTTTCTTGCCCGAGTCGTTCGAACCGGTGCAGACCTTCTTCTCAACGGCGAGAACGATCTGCGTTTTGTCGGCGTCGGTCAGCAGATCGTAGCACCAGTCGTAGACGCAAGCCGCGTTATACATCACATAGCCGAAACTGCGGCATTGATCGTCGGTGATCTCCTGAAAATCCATCCGTTTCAGATAGTTTTTCAAGGCGTAGATCGCGTGGTAACCCGAGATCTTGTTCCCCGTCAACTGATAGTCGAGCGCAAGCAACTGGATCTTGTTCATCCGTCCGGCGTCGAAATTGTGATAGCCGTTGTTTCGGTCCTCGGCGGGATCAAGTTCGCCGTCGGTCGGTTCGAGGAAGACCGCCGTGTCGTACGCTTCCTTTACGACGGAGGGTGCGTTCGCAAGCGCCGTTTGAATGCCCGAGGTCTCGCTCGCGGTGAACATCACGCGCGGGTGCTGTCCCTTGGTCGGATTTTTGGCAAGGTAGTTATAGGACGTTCCGTTCCCGAGGTTTGCCGTGATGCTGCCGGACGCGAAATCGGAATTCGTGAAATCGGCGGCGAGCGACCGGTACGTCGCGATCTCGGTATTGTACGCCGTCATATCGACGTCGTCGGTAAAGTCGCCGCAGATATCGCAATGGTATTCCTGTTCGCCCGGATCGGATACCGTCGGGGCGGCAAGGATCTTGCCGAACGTGAGGTTATCGTGCCCGAGCGCCTCACAGGCGGACAGATCCCGCGCTTCGGCGTAGAGGATCTCGCCGCCGTTCTGCACGAAGGGACGCACGTAGATCGGCGTGGAAAAACTCGCGTGCGGGATATTGTTCATCTTGATCGCCACCCAGTAGCGGCCGTTCGGCGCCTCGATCAGGTCTCCGTCCGCCCGGACAGCCGAATAGACCGCGGTGGTATCGTGGACGGTACACCCGCTGCCGCCTATCGTCGGATCCGGATTCGTTTTCGAGAAAACGAAGCCGGCGCGGCTGTATTCGAGCGAGTCGACCGTGAACAGGAAGCGCAGATCGGTCGAGTCGTCGCCGGTCGAGGCGCCGGAGAGCGTCTGGTAACTGAAGTTTTGGATCCTGTTCCCCGCTTCGCCGGCGGAACCGACGACCGTGAGAACGACCGCGATCCCGACGATCAGAAACGCGACCGCGAGCAGGAGCAGTACGCCCCGATTCCCTATCCGTTTGTCGTTCATAAGCGGTTTTCCCCGTGCTTTCCCGCCCGATCCCTCTCCGAAAAGAAGCGGGCGATTTTTATAGGTATATTATTATTTTACACGATAGCGCGCACATTTGCAAGGTAAAAATAAAAAAAGGCGGTTTGATTGCTTTTCGGGCGCTGCGGCGCGCGTTCTTTTTCAAAAAGCGACCCCCTCCGTTTTCGGAGGGGGGCGTTGAAAAAATACGAGATCGGATCGGGAAAAACCGCCCGTCGGGTTCAGGGTTTGACGATCGGCATCGTATTGAGCGGGCCCCAACCTTTGTCGGTGTCCTCCCCGACGGAAAAACCGGTCCCCTCCGATGCGCTCGTCACGGGCGCGGGGTCGGTATCCTCCGCGGTGTTCTCCGCGGTGTTCTGCGCGTCGGTCGCGTCGCCCGTTCCGGTCGATACGCCGGATCCCGACGCCGTCGACGCAGAGGCAGAGCTCTCGGTCGTTTTGGACGAGCCGAACTTGATCGAGCAGGACGCGAGCAGAGAGAGCAGGCACGCGGCGAGAACGAATATCAAAAGGCGGGAACAAATGCGTTTCATACGGAAACCTCCGTTCTATTGTCAAATAGATTCGTGATAAGAACAGTATAGCAGAACGCAAAGCGAAAAGCAACCTTTTTTTCAAAACCCGCGGCGCGCTTCAGACGTCGGGCTCTCCGTCGGACAAAACGTAAAAGGTCTGCCGAGGTCCGGTATCGCGCATCAGAAGCTTGCCTTTCAGCCGGAAAAGCAGGAGGATCGTATCGTACAGATCCCCGACGCACCCGCCGAAATGGAGCGCGAACAGGACGAGGAACGAAAAGGAGAGCAATCCCGACAAAAGGAAAAACGGGACGAGGAACGCGACCGAAAAGACGGTGAAGGGCGCGAGCAGAGAGAGCAGCGCCGTTTTCCGCGTTACGTAGACGTTCGGCACGCCGCAGTAGGCGCAGGTGAGTTTGATCCCGAAGGTCAATTTCTCCCCGGTGAGCAACCGGTAGACCGCCCCGTGGGTCAGTTCGTGCAGGACGAGATAGAGGATCAGGGCGATCAGTATCCCGAACAGCCAGCCCTCGAAGATCCAGACGTTCCCGAAGTCGGGAAACGCCGAGCCGGGCTCCCCCCGGAACTTGAGCAAAAACCCGCCGACGCCGACGGCAACCGTGAGCAGGGCCCCGAAGAGATTCATCAGCAGCCCGAACCGCTTGTCGCCCACGTCTACCGTTTTGACAGGCAGGTATCCCTCGGGCAGTTCCCTTGTGAAGTTGTCGCTTTTCGCCATCGCCGCCGTTTGTTCCCCTTTCGCGTCGCTCGTTCCATTGTAACATCCCCGCCCCGTCTTGTCAAGTCGATACGCCGACCGTTTTTATCCGTTTTTCATCTTTTTTAACAAAAAATGCGTGCGAGCACTTTACAAAGCGGTACAAATCGTATATAATAAAGGTACCAAGAAAAACCGGAGGAGCGAAAAATGGGAACTTTCTATATCAAGAAGACCCCGAGCGGAGCGTTCAATTTTGTCCTGTTGGCGAGCAATAAGGAAAAGATCGCCGTTTCCTCTCAGGTCTACACGACCAAATCCGCCTGCAAGAAGGGCATCGAGAGCGTCGGAAAGAACGCCGTGCGCTGCATCGAGGAGAACCGCATCGAGGATCTCACGCTGAAAAAAGCGCCCGAACGCGTCCCCTTCCCCAAGTTCGAGATCTATTACGACAAGGCGGGATTCTTCCGCTACCGTCTGTTCGCCACCAACGGCGAGAGCATCGCGATCAGCGAGGACGGGTACAAATCCAAGAGCGGGTGTCTCAACGGTATGAAGAGCGTGGCTGTAAACGCCACCTTCCCCGACATCGTCGAGGTGTAAGACGCGCACGGATCAGCGCAGACCGAAAAACAAAAAGGGATTATTTTCGAGTCCGTAAAAGCTTTTCGCTCTGTTTAGGATCCTCTCACAGCAAAACGCATTTAAGGATGAAAACCGCCCGCGGGACCGCAGGCGGTTTTCTCCATTGAATTATAGTTTTTGTTTTTCTATCCGCGTTTGCGACCGCTTGCAGTACGTTCGTACAGCGTCGGGTCGCAAACGCGAATTCTGCATCTGCCCGTGCGCGTCACGGCAACAATAGCTGGCGCAAGTGGTTTTTTTGTTGTTGCCGAACGCCGCGCAAGCGCGGCTCCGATGGGGGAGGCTCCGATGGGGCGGCTCTGGTGAGGGCGGGTCCGTTGGGGGCTACTCCGTTGGGGCGGCGCCGGAGCTGCACGGGGGCATAGCCGGCGCGGGAGATTATTTGAACGTTGCCGAACGCCGCGCAAGTCAGGAAGACCCCGCGGCTCGTCATTGGCGCTTGCGCCACATCATTTGACCGCTTGCGGTCAACATCATTAGGGCGCGCCCTACATCATTGACGAAGTCACGTCACGCGCAAAGCGCACCGTGGCGGTTGCTTTTTCCGTATAAATATGATATAATGGAATAGATAGCGATGCCCCTTTCTGAAAAAAGGAGTTCCGACAATGAAGAAAACCATCGAAAGATTATGGATACTGCTCGCTCTGGCGGCGCTTGTGTTCGCTTTGGCGGCGTGTACGTCGGTGAAGACCGAAGACCCTCCGATCGCGGACGGCACGACCGCGGACGCGGCGGAGATGACCGAGGGGGACGCGACCGAGCCGAAGGCGACCGAGCCCGCGGGCGAGGGCGCCGTCTCGGTCGTCACCACGGCGGAGGCGACCGACGATTCCGGGTGCGCGCACGTCTGGGACAACGGAAAGATCATCTCGGCGGCGACCTGCGCCGAGACCGGGATGAAACTCTATACCTGCACGCTGTGCGGTGCGAAGAAAAACACGTCCATCCCGAAGAGCGACGCGCACACGGTGGGCTTCACCTACCTCGCCTCCGAGCCGACGGCGACCAAGGCGGCGCAGAAAGCGGGGATCTGCTCAAAGTGCGGAAAGACGGTCACTTCGAACGACGCGTCGGTCACCTACTCCTCCTATACGAGCCAGGTCAACGCCTGCAAGACCAAGATCAACGGCTACACCGACAGTCAGTTCGGCGGCACGAAATACAGCACGATGTCGACGTCCAAATACAACGCGCCGACCGCCAGCCCGAAGAGCAACGAGCATCCCCGCGTCCTGTTCAACTCGACCACGATCGCGGACGTGAAAGCGGCGATGGGCAAACTCGAGAACTCCGCGAAACTGCAATCCGTGATCGCGGTAGCAAGCGACTACACGTCGGGCGTACCAAAGGGAAACAGCCAGGGCTACGACGGCGAGGACTATTGGGAAGAGATCCTGCAGACCATCCGGGCGAAGGCGTTTCTGTACCGGATGACCGGCGTTACGCTCTACGGCTACGACTCGATCCGGATGATGAAGGAGTTCATCACGAGTTTCAAGATCGCGGACACGAGCGACCCCTGCCGCCGCTACGGCGAAGTGATGTTCACGACGGCGCAGGTCTACGACTGGTGCTACGATCTCCTGACCTCCGCCGACAAGAAACAGTTCATCATCGGCGTCGAAAAGAAGTGCGGTCCCGGTATGGAGGTCGGTTTCCCGCCGTCCGGACAGGGCGCGATCTCCGGGCACGGATGCGAACGGCAGATCTTGCGCGACTATCTCGCCTTCGCGATCGCGATCTACGACGACGAGCCGACCTGGTACAAGTATATCGCGGGTCGGGTCTATCAGGAGTACGTCCCGGTCAGAAACGAGTATTATAAGGCGGGCTACTATCCGCAGGGCATCTCGACCTACCTCCCCATCCGCTTCGGCTCCGACCTCTGGAGCGCGTGGCTGCTCGAAGCCGCGACCGGGAAATTCCCCTACAACGCGTCGGATATGAAGCAGGTGATGCGTTCCGCCTACGCCCATATCACGAAGGGCGTCTCCGACAACGGAAAGACCGTCATCTTCTCCGAGGGCGACCATCAGGGCAGATCGGGCAAAGAGGCGATGAAGCAGATGGCGCTGCCCTCGATGATCTCGGCGTACCTGTTCAACGACCCGGTCGCGATGAGCTGGGCGGACTTTGCGGACTACTCCTATTTCACCTCGACCTACTACATGATCCTGAAATCCAAAGGCACGACGGGACAAGCGAGCGCGCGCTACGACGGGCTGGATCTGATCCTCTATAACGGCGGCTGGCTCGGACAGATGATCGCGCACAGTTCGTGGGACGGCAACTCCGCCTCGGTTTATATGAAGATCGGGAACCGCATGACGGCGAACCACGACCACGCGGATTCGGGCTCGTTCCAGATCTTCTACAAGTCCCTGCTCGCGGGCGACTCGGGCTACTACGACAAGTACGAATCGGATCACCACAAGAACTATCACCAGGCGACGATCGCCCACAACTCGATCGTATTGAAGAACGGAAGCACGATCGTCGGGCAGAAACAACCGTCCGAGACGACCAGTTTCGACACCTGGAAAACCGGCAGCAACTACAAGATGGGGACCACGACGGGATTTGCCTACGGGTACTCCGACACGGCGAAGACCAAGCCGACCTACGCCTATATCGCCGGGGATATCGCGGACGCATACTGTACGCCGAAAACCCTCTTCGGATATACCATCGGCTTCAACTCCTCCGAACTCGAACGCTGCGACCGCCGGATGCTCGCGGTCTACGACACGGGAAATTCCGACGTACCGCTCTACTTCTTCGTCTACGACAATATCACGGCGAAGGACAGCAAGTATCAGAAGGTCTTCCTGCTCCATACGATCAACGAGCCGACGATCTCGGGCAAGACCGCGACGGTCACGAACGGCGACGGAAAACTGGTGCTCCAGAACGTGGTCGGGAACTGCACGCTCTCGAAGGTCGGCGGATCCAAACCCGCGAACTGGACGGTCGGAAGCAAGACCTACGATCTGATCAGCAGCAAGTCGGATAAGACCGACGGTTACTGGGGACGGCTGGAGGTCGCGACCGCGTCGGGCAGCAAGAGCAATATCATGCTGAACGCGATGTACGCCTGCGACAAGAGCAAAAGTCCCACGGGGCAAACGGCGACCGCGATCACGAACAGTTCCTCTGCGACCGGCGCCGTGATGGGCAAGGTCGCGGCGGTCTTCTGCGACGGCGCGTCAAGACAGACCTCGTCGTTCAGCTTCACGGCGAGCGGCTCGGGCAATCTGACCTACTACGTCTCGGGCGTCGGCGCCGGCAACTGGACGGTCAAGGTCGGCTCGGTCACGAAGACCGCGACCGCGTCCTCCGACGGCGGATTGCTGGTGTTCACCGCCCCCGCCGGAACGGTGACGCTCACCCCGCAGTAACGGACTATCTCCCTCATTCTCAATCATTCTTCCTTTACCGCGCCGGAATCGGCGCGGTAAAGGAACAAGTCAAGACGACAGGCGAAACAAGACGAAAAAGTTTTGAAAAGGTATTGACAAAAAGTTTGCGCTTTGCTATAATAATCAAGCGCGAAAAGCGTATGCTGCTATAGCTCAGTCGGCAGAGCGCATCCTTGGTAAGGATGAGGTCATCAGTTCGAATCTGATTAGCAGCTCCAAACAACCCCGGGATTCAATAGAGTCCCGGGGCTTTGGTTTTGATAAGTAAAAGAGGGAAGCGCCCGAGCGGGCGCTTCCCTTTTTGACGCGGCGGAAAGAAAACGGGCTCAATCCCAGAGGACGGGAAGACCGTTCTCGTCGTAGTGCCAGTATCCGGCGGAGGCGGGCTGGGTTTCGGAATACAGGTAGGTGTTGACCATCTTTCCTCCCAACCGAAAGAGTTTGCTGATCGCCGTCTTGACCGTTTCCAGATTGGACGCAGAACGGAAGTAAAGTCCCGTCGAAAGAGAAATGCAGTCGACTTTCGTGACGGTTGCGGGGATCACGATCGCGCGCAGCGCGCTGCAACTGTAGATCGCGCTTTCTCCGAGCGCGGTACTCCCCTCGCCGACGATCACGACCTCCAAAGCGCTGCAGTACCACACCACTCTGTCGCTCTCTTTTACCGGCGCGTTCACGATCAGCGTTTTCAGATTCGGGCAATTCGACGCGATCAGGGAGAACTCCCTGACCCCCGCCGGAATCGTCAGTTCTTCTAACGAGTCGCAAAGCGAGAACGGACTGTCGCCCATTTTCCGGAGCGTGGAAGGCAAAACGACCCCGTTCAGCGCTTTGCATCCGCTGAACGCATTTCTCCCGATCGAGATCAATCCCTCCGGGAAATTGACGTACGCAAGCGCCGAACAACCTAAAAACGCCGACTCTCCGATCCCGGTCACTCCGGACGGAATACGCACTTCGGTCAAGTCCCGGCAGGATGCGAACGCATTGGTGCCGATATAGGTCAGTCCCGCCGGCAATTCCAGAACGCCAACGAGATCGGTTTGCGCTCGAATCAAACTGCCGTTTAAGATAAACAGTCCGTTTTCGTCGTAGAACGTCCCGTTCTGATACCACGGCGTGTTCGTAAAACTGTTGATCGGAAAAGATACCAGCGTACTCGGAAAGATCACCTCCTCCAAAGAGGTGAACACGACTGAACTTTTGAATATCAGTTCGGTGACGCCCTCGCTGATGACCAATCGGCGAACCTTTTGAGTCTTGTTAGTGATGCCGAAGAGATCCTGCTCGTAAAGACCTTTATTGTTTCCCGTCAGCGTCATGGTCAGATCGGAATCGATCACGTACGTCCCGTTGGTCGCGCTGCCCGAAAAAACGGGTTGGGCGATCCGACGGTCGGTGCAGACGATCGTGCAGCTCTCGAAAAACGAGCCGTTGGTCAGAACTGCGCTCCATTCTTCCGCCGTTCCCGGATAGTTGACGGTATAAAAAGTCCGCTTCGTGAGTCCGGTGTTCTGATAGTAGTTGAGCGCAAAATAGACGTCCGACGCGATCTCGCGGATCGCGCTGCCGAGCGTGACGGTTTCAAGTTTGTCGCACCCGTAGACCACCCGGGACGGGATGGCCTCCAGTTGATCGGGGAAAACGATCTCGGTAAGCGACGTGCAGCCCTCGAACGCCGATTCGCCGAGCGAGGTGAGTCCGGCGGGAAGAGTGACACGCTGCAGTCTCGTGCATCCTTGGAACGCCGACGGAGAGATCGTTTTCAGCCCTGCGGGGAAATGCACTTCCCGGAAGACCGTGCAATCCCGGAAAGCGCCGGTCGCGATCATCGTCACGTTGTCGGGGATCTCCACGATCGAGTCGATAAAGTCGTTTTCCACGTACAGGAGCGTCGTCCCGAAGAAATGCATTCCACTCTCCACGGTTTCAAACCGCGCGGGGAAATCGGTCGCGTCCCGGACCGAGACCCCCGAGGTCCCGGACAGTTCGTTGAGAGCGGTACAACCGTAGAAGGCGTACCCCGTCGTCGAGACCGCCCCGTCCGCGAAGCTCGCCGCCGAAACGGAGGTGCATTCCCGGAACGCGGAGTTCCCGATCGTAAGCGTCGGAGACGTGAAGGAAACGGACGTAAGCCCCGACTTCCGGAACGCCTCGTCCCCGACCGTTTCAAGGGACGAGGGGAACGTGATCTCCGTCAGCCCCGTACAGCCGTAGAACGCCTTTTCGGAGATCACGCGCAGACTTTCGGGAAGCGTGACCGACGTAAGGAGAGTATTATCCTTGCAAAGTCCTGGCGCGATCACCTCGACCCCCTCGCCGATGATCAGCGTCGTCAAGGGGATACTCTGCGTGTTCACTTCAAGCCCGGACGCCAGTATCGTAAGCGTCGAGATCGACGTACAGCCGCGCAGCGCCGAGCGAGACATCGTCGTCATCGACGCGGGCAGGGTCAGAGAGGTCAGAAGAGTACAGCTTGAAAAGGCGTCGTCCCCGATATAAGCGAGCGTAGACGGGAAGTTCAGTTCCGCGATCAAGGGACAGCCGGCAAACATCTGATTTGCAATAGCGGTGACCCCATCCCGAAGAACGAGGGTCTCGAGCGCGGAGCAGTTCTCGAACACCTGATCCGCAAAGCGGGGACGCCCGCCGAGATCGACCGATTTTAAGGACGCACAGTTCGCGAACGCGTGGTGGTAGACGATCGCGGAGCAGTCAAGCGTCAGCGAGGTCAGCCCCGACCCCATGAACGCCCACTCCCCGATCGACGTCAGCGAGGACGGCAGGGCGATCGAGGTGAGCCCTTTGCAGTCCCTGAACGCGCGCATTGCGATCTCGGTAAGCGTACTCGGAAGATTGACCTCCGACAGGACCGGGCTTTCGCTGAAAACGTCGCGTTCCAGCCTGGTGATCCCCTCCGGCAGGACGACTTTCCGGAGCTTCGCGCATTGGTAGAAAGCCAATTCCCCGATCTCGGTGACCGAATCGGGAACGACGACCTCGGTAAGCGAGGAACAACGCGCGAAACAATATTCGGGGATCCGCGTGATCCCTGCGGGGAGAACGAACTCGACGAGTTGCTTGCATCCGTCGAAGAGGTTGCCGGGGAGTTCCGTTATTCCGTCGGGGATCACGACCGACGTTAGCCCGGTGCAGCCGCCAAGACTGCCGATCTTGGTCATTTTGTCGTGATAGTGGATCTCCGTCAGCGTCTTGCAGTCGGAGAACGCGCCGTCGTCCTCGGTCACGGTGGCGGGATAGGTGAAGGATCTGATCGCGGTCCCGGCGAACGCCTGATAATTGAGTTTGGTAACGCGGGCGGGCAGAGTGACGGAGGAGAGTGAGGAACATCCGGAGAACAGATACCTGGGAAGGGACGCGATCTTCTGCGGGATCTCGACCGATCTCAGCGACGAACAGCCGGCGAACGACTCTTCGTTCAGCAAGAGAAGAGAGCCGGGAAGATCGAGCGACGCGAGCTTTGCACAGCCCTTGAACGCCCGATATCCGATCGTGCGAACGCTGTCGTGGAAAGTGAAGTTCGTGAGTTGCTTACACAGTTCAAACGCACTTTCGGGGATATCGGTCACCCTCTCGGGCAGGGTGAAGGACGTGATCGCCGTGTTGTAAAACGAGAATTTTCCGATCGAGGTCACCGACGGTGAGAACTCGATTTTGCTCAGTTTAACGCAGTTCCGGAAAAAGTTGTCGGGGATCTTCGTGATCCGTTCGTCGAGCGTAACGGTGGTCAGCGTGTCGCACTCCGAAATCGTGACGCCCTCCGGGAGCGAGGAACCGACGACGTGCAGGGTGGTAAACGTGGACGGATACCCCCCGTAGGCGGACGACTCGAAGAACAACGGGTGCAGAGAATATCTCATCGCAGCCGACGCGATCGTCAGCGTTTCCAGATTGGTCAGCAGATTGAATTCCCCGAGCGGGATGCTTACGCACGTCTCGGGTATCGTGAGCGAACGGACTCTGCTTAATCTGCTGTCGGTGCGATCGTCAACGCCGAAACCGGAGACGACCTGACCGTGTTCGTTGACGGCGGGAACGACGAGGTCGGTATCCTTGCAGGTCCCGAAACCCGAGACGACGACCGTTCCGTCGGAGATCTTCCTGTATTCCAATCCGACCGAGACATCGACGGGATCGGTCGGATCGCGGTGTTCGGTCAGCCCGCATCCCGTACAGCGGTAGATCGTGTAACCGCCCTCCGAGTGCGTCGGAGCAATGACGCTTCGTTTCTGCATATCGTGGATCGTGCCGAGCTCGTCGGTCTCGTCCGAATAGGAGTATCCGCAGACAGAGCAGGTGTGCTTGATCGTTTGATGCGCGTTGCAGGCGGCGTCGACTTTTTCGTCGGTAAACGAATGCCCGTTGCCCTCGGTATACCGATCGGTATAGGAATACCCGCAGATCGAACAGACGTGGAGCGTATAGCCGTCGGTACAGGAGGGCGGGACGACCGTTTCCTCGAATTGATGCTCGTGCGTTCCCTCTTCATCCTTTTCGCAGGAGGCAAAGCAGAACGTCACGGCGATCAGAAGCGTGAGCAGAAGAAGGATGACCGATCCTTTTTTCAAGGTTGTTTTCATAATTGTTTCCTTTTCAGTAACTTGCGTGATACAGTTCGTCGATCTCCCCGCCGAAGACCGTTCTCCATTGTTCCCCGGTCCCGGGAAAATCGATTTGTTTTAAGGCGTAACACGCCTCGAAAGCGCTCCGGTCGACCGGGTCGGACGGGACCGATCTGAGCGTGACCGTTTCCAGACGGTAGCAGTAACGAAACGCGCCCGCGCCGATCCTGCGAACCGTTCCGGGGAGCGTCAGAGACCGGACCGACGTGCAGAACGAAAACGCGTTGACGCCGATCTCGCATACGGGTTTGCCGTCGATATAGGCGGGGACCGTTACGTTGATTCCGTTTCCCCGGTACCCGGTTACGGTAAGACCGCCGCCGCGCTCGGAAACGGTGAAATCGCCGGCGATACTCTCGCCGCGCCACGCGGCGTAGAGCGTACCGTTGTTCTCGGTGGGAACGGTCTTCGCCGGGCGGGTCAGCCCCGCGTCGTAAAACCATCCGGCAAACGTCTCTTCCCCGCGCGTCGGGACGGGCAGCGTCTGTTCCACCGTATAACGGCTCTCGGTCCCGTCGGAAAGGATCCCTCCGTTGGTTTCAAACCGGACCGAATAGACGATCGGGGAGTATCGCGGCTCAAAGCTGACCGAGACCGATCCGTCCGTCCCGCGTCCCGAATTGACCTCCCACCCGGTAAAGCGATAACCGGTGCGTTCCGGTATTTCCAGATTCTCCGCGAGATTCCTGACGTGCTTCGCGTCGAGTTCATGGGAATCGATCATCAGGACCGTGCCGCCGGAACTGCTGCGCGCACATCCGACGACGGCGGCGGAAGCGACGAGAAGCAGGCAAAGAAGCGCCGCAAGCGCAAACCCGCTTCTGCGCGGCTGCGGATCGAGCAGTTCACGGAAACGCTTTACCCGGTCGCTCTGTCCGGAGAAACCCGCGCTGAGTCCGATCGGCGTGCGAAGATTCTCCCGCATAACGGAAAAGATGGTCTGACCGTACGCGCAGCGTCCGTCGGCGTCAAGCCCGTTCAGAACCGCCTCGTCGCAGGCAAGCTCGGTCTCCGCCTGCGTCTGCCGGGCGAAGAGCCACACCAGCGGATTCCACCAGAAGCAGCAGACGTCGACGAACAGGATCCGTCTGATCCAAAGATCGCGGCGGCGATAGTGGTTCAATTCGTGCCGGAAGACCATCGCGAGCGCCTCCGGAGCAAGGTCGGTCCCGCCGATCACGATGACGGGGCGGAACAATCCGCACAAGTGCGGAACGACGCCGCGCTGCGCGATCAAAAGACGGGGATGAACGCCGCCCGAAAACTCCCGGCAAACCGCCTCGTAGATCCGGAGCGTCTCGCCCTGCGCCTGCACCGCGCTCCTGCGGATCTTCTGCGAGACGGCGAACTGCGGGAAAAAGAGCAGACAGAAGGCGAGCAACGCGCCGCCGCCCCAGACGCCCGCAACGAGGAACGGAATAGTCCGGACAAAATCGGAGCCCCCCTCCGTTCCGAGGGATCCGGTCGCAGACGGGGCTGCCGGATCGCTCTCCGAAAAGGCGATCCCGCCGCTTCCCTGCTCCACGGGCTCCGCTTCGGACAAAACGGACGGGTCGGCGTCGGTCGGAACCGTCGCTTCAACCTCCCCCTCGGTCGCAGTCCGGTGCGTCTCGCCCTCTACCGCCGTCACCGTCGTTTCCCCTGAAAAGGAAATCGGGATCAGCGCGGGGAAGAAGAGCCCGGTCGGGATCAGGATCCGGATCGCACAGATCGTCAGTATCAGGCAGCAAACCGCGTGGCGGATCCGCTTTCCGAACAGGCGGAGCGCAAGCAAAACGAGCCCGCTCAACACGACCGACGACGCGGCGAACAGGACCAGAACGGACAGTAAGAACGTTCCGTTCATGCTTTCTCTCCTTTATTGTTTCCGTCGGAACACGCCGTCTCCGACGCGCGGGCGCACTTCTCCCGCGCCGCTCTCAAAAGCGCGTCGATCTCGTCGAGTTCCGATTCGGTGACGCGTCCGGTGCTGATCAGCCCCGCCATCAGAGAAACGGGAGAGCAGTCGCTCAGGCGCTCGATCAGTCCGCGCGTTTCCATGGCGGCGTATTCCTCTTTCGAGATCTTCGGGGTGCAGTAGCGAAGCCGTTTTTCCGAGGTGATCCGGATCATTCCCTTCTCCTGCAGACGGGTCAGGATCGTCTGGAGCGTAGAGATATTCCACGCGTGCGTCCGGTTGACCTGCTCGAGCAGGACGACGGGACGGACGGGCTCCGGGATCTCCCACAACAGCAGCATGGTTTCATATTCCGCGGGCGATAATCTGGCGAATTCCATTTTCGGCGATCCTCCATTTACATTTTGTCATTCCGGTTTCATTATACCATCCCGTTTACAATTTGTCAATAGCTTTATCCGAAAAACCCGATTTTTTACGCAAAAAAGAAAACCGCCCGCAAATGCGGGCGATTACAAGTAAAAAAACGATTGGTTCCCTTTCGGTGATCCCGATCGGGCAGAGGGATCGGGCGAGCGTTATTCTTTTCCTTGTGTCTTGCGCGGATCCCGGGAAGAGAGCCAGATCAGAAGAACGCTGACGTCCGCCGGGTTGACGCCGCTGATGCGCGACGCCTGACCGACGTTCAGGGGCTTGATGCGGTTGAGTTTCTCCGCCGCCTCGAGCCGCAGCCCGCGGACGTCGCGGTAGTCGAGATCGGGCGGGAGGGGCTTGCTCTCCAGTTTCGAGAAGCGCTCGGCTTCCGCGATCTCGCGTTTGATGTAGCCGTCGTACTTGATCTCGGTCTGCACGGTCGTCGTGACGGCGGGATCGAGCGCGGGGCGGTCGGGGTCGAGCGGAGCGAGGTCGGGATAGGTCAGTTCGGGTCGCCGGAGCAGATCCGAGAGCCGCGCGCCGCCCGCGATCGGGGAGGAGCCGAGCGAAACGAGGGTCTCGTTCACCTTGTCGGAGGGCGGGAGGATCACCGATTCGAGACGCGCTTTTTCGGTCTCGACGGTCTTCCGTTTTTCAAGGAAACGGCGGTAGCGCGTTTCGGAGAGCAGACCGACGCGGTGTCCGATCGGGGAGAGCCGCACGTCGGCGTTGTCCTGCCGGAGCAGGAGCCGGTATTCCGAGCGCGAGGTCATCATACGGTAGGGCTCGTTGGTCCCTTTGGTCACGAGATCGTCGATCAGCGTGCCGATATAGGACGAATCGCGGGAGAGGATCATCGGCTCTTTTCCGGAGAGCGAGAGCGCGGCGTTGATCCCGGCGACCAGCCCCTGCGCCGCCGCCTCCTCGTAGCCCGACGTGCCGTTGAACTGTCCCGCGCCGTAAAGTCCCTTGACCGTCTTGAACTCCAGCGTCGGGAGAAGTTGGGTCGGGTCGGCGCAGTCGTACTCGATCGCGTAGGCGTAGCGCATGATCTCGGCGCGCTCGAAACCGGGCAGACTCCGCACCATATCGATCTGCAGATCCGCCGGCATCGAGGTACTGAATCCCTGCAGGTAGATCTCCTCGGTGTCTCTGCCGCAGGGCTCGGCAAACAGTTGATGCCGCGACTTGTCGGCAAAACGGACGATCTTATCCTCGATCGACGGGCAGTAGCGCGGTCCGGTGCCGCGGATCTTGCCCGAATACATCGCGCTCCGTCCGATATTCTCGCGGATCAGGGCGTGGGTGTCGGGGGTGGTGTAGACGGTATAGCAGGGCGTCTGTTCGACCCCGTCGAGGTAGTTTGCCGGGGTGTCGGACGAGTACGGAACGGGATCCTCTTCCCCGTCCTGGCGTTCCAGACGGTCGAAGTCGATGCTCCGTCTGTTGATGCGCGGGGGCGTCCCGGTCTTGAACCGGCGGAGCAGGATCCCCTCGCGGGCGAGCGCGGCGGTCAGTCCCTTCGCCGGCTGCATCCCGTCGGGTCCGCCGTCGTAACTGACGTCGCCCACGTGGATCTTTCCCTCCAGGTAGGTCCCGGCGGCGATGATCGCGCACCCGACCTCCCAGCGTTCACCGAGCCGGGTGAACAGCGCCGTCACGCGCCCGTTCTCCACCGCGAGGTTGACGATCTCCGCCTGGATCAGACGGAGGTTTTCCTGTCTTTCGAGCGTACGCTTCATATTGGCGCGATAGGCGATCCGATCCGCCTGCACGCGTTTGGAGCGCACCGCCGCCCCCTTGCCGAGATTCAGCGTCCGCGACTGCAGCGTCACGAGATCCGCCGCTCTGCCCATCTCGCCCCCGAGCGCGTCGATCTCGTAGACCAGATGCCCTTTCGCCGTTCCCCCGATCGAGGGATTGCAGGGCATATTCGCCACGGCGTCGAGATTGAGGGTGAAGAGGACGGTGTCCAGCCCCATCCTCGCCGCGGCGAGCGCCGCCTCGATCCCCGCGTGTCCCGCGCCGACGACGGCGACCTGTGCGTGATGTTCTTTCATATCGTTCCCTCACGGCGCGCCCGCGGGCGCGCCCGTTTGTCTTTCGCGTACAGTTTACCACAATCCCGCGCCGCCGTCAAGTACAAACGCGCGGCGAAAAGAAAACAGTTCCTCCGCAAGCGAAGCGAGCGGATATCATTGAAAAAAACGCTTGCCGAAGCAAGCGTTTTTTCATTAGGCGTTCAGCGGATCCGATCTCCCCCGATGAAAACGCCTTGGAGACCGAAGTTGCCGTCGAAGAGCAGGATATCCGCGTCCCGTCCGACCTCGAGCGACCCTTTCCGGGCGGAGACCCCCGCGATCCGGGCGGGCGTCAGGGTGCAGCTTCTCGCCGCGTCGCAGAGCGGAACGCCGTAGCGAAGCGCGGTTTTGAAGCAGACGTCCATCGTCGCGACCGACCCGGCGAACGAGGAACGGTCGGGCAGTTTGGCGACGCCGTCCTCGACGACGACCGGGGTGCCGGTCTTCTTTTCCCCGAGGATCGAGGTCGTGGCGTCAGTCCCCGCCGCGCGCATCGCGTCGGTGACGAGGGCGACCTTATCGGCGCCCTTGATCTTGAAACAGAGCAGCATCGTTTCGCGGGGGATGTGTTTGCCGTCGCCGATCAACTCGACCGTGATCCCGTCCTCGAGATACGCGGCTTCGACGATCCCGGCGTGGACGGTCTGCCCCTCCTTGTGTTCGGTCGTGGTGCTGCAGTAGAGGTGCGTGATATGGGTGAACCCCTTTTCGTAGGCGGCAAGCGCCGTTTCGGCGTTCGCCGCGCTGTGCGCGATCGAGAGCAGGATGCCGCGTTCTTTTGCGAACGCGGCGAGCAGGTCGATTCCCGCCGACAGTTCGGGCGCCGCGTCGATCCGCGAAATACGCCCGCCCGAAAGGGCGAAGAGTCGGTCGAGTACCCGCTTCGTCGGCGTCCGTTCGCCCTTGACCGCCTGCGCCCCGACGTTCGACGGCGAGAGCCACGGTCCCTCGAGATGGATCCCGAGCAGGTCGCTTCCGTTTTCGGGTCTTCCCCGCCCGATCGCGGCGGCAAGTCGCTCGACCCCGTCGTAGAGGATCTCGTCCGGGCAGGTCAGCGTGGTCGCAAACAGCGCGGTCGTTCCGTGGGCGGCGTGCAGGCGCAGGATCGCGTCGATCGCCCCCGGGTCGGGGTCGAGAAAATCGTATCCCCCGCCGCCGTGGACGTGCAGATCGACGAACCCCGGCAGAACGCAGCCGCCCCGCGCGTCGACCGTTTCGACGCCCGCGGGGAGCGGGTCGCGCGCGTCGGCGATCGCTTCGATCCGCTCGTCAAAAAGAAGCGTCTTCCCAAAAAGGACGGCGTCGGGCGTGACGAGCGCGCCGTTTACGATCGCCTTCATTTCTTGTTGTAGACGCGGATCTTCGGGATCACGTCGCCCATGATCGCGTCGTTTGAAGCGTAGACCATGCAATCCTTATGCGTTTGGAAAAGCGAGCAGGGGACGCGGCAGGTGACCTCTCCGTGAAGGACCTTGCGCAGCATCGCGGCGAGCCAGTCGCGCGGCATCAGTATCCGGATGCGCTCGGAGGAGAAGATCTCCTTCATCCCGACGGTGACGCACTTTTTCGGGATGGCGTCGAGGTTCGCGCCGCAGTTCATATAGGCGTTGATGGTGCGGGTCTCGCGCGTGATGGGAAGCACGCGGGTCATCCGGGAAAGGAACTGTTCGTTCGTGCATTCCTCGTCGGGTTCGGGCGGCTCGTTGAAGGCGAAATGCCCGTTGACGCCGATCCCGCCCCAGGTCATATCGGGAACGCCGTACTTTTCGATCAGGCGCAGGCAGACGAAAGGATCGTCGGGATCGGGGAAATAGCGGTTCCCGGGCAGGACGTTCAACTCGTCGTCGATCAGATTATAGAAGATGCGCTCCATTCCGCCGCGGAAGGAGAGCGGATCGTCCTTCGGGATATACTTGCCGTCCTCGCCGATATACTCGTCCATATTCATAAAGACGCAGTTCTTCAGACTGATCCGGTACTTGTTGACGAGATAGACGAGAACGCCGTAGCCGCCGAGCGGTCCGTAGGGGATGATCATAAAGGTCGTTTTGCCCTTTTTGTCGTTTTCCTTGATGACGTCGAGCATCTCGAGCGCCATCTTCCAATAGATATCGTGCTCGCTGTTGCACCGTTCGAGTCTGATGGGGGACCCGACGCCGATCTCCTCGGGGGTGAGTTTCATTACGTCCATGTGATTGCCTCTTTTCATTATCATTTTTTGCCGATTTTATTCTACCTCTTCTCCACGCCTCGCTCCAAGTGGAAATATTGCTGAATAATAGCACAAATTTGCTGAAAGGGGTGCAATTCGCGCGAAAGCGTGGTATACTGTTGTCAAGAAACCGAAAAGGGTGATAACATGAACGTACCGTATTCTTCGGATAAAAGGGTCGAGGGCGAACTCGGTCTGAACAGTTGCGGCGCGCAGACGATCTCCGACCGCGACTGTCAGGTCAGGCGCAAACGGTTGGATTTTACCGTGATGTACATCGCCAAAGGCAGGGCGGTCCTGTACCGCGGGGCGAAAAAGATCGAGGTCGGAGAGGGCGAGGCGCTGTTCTTCCCGCCCGACGTTCCCCAGCGTTACGCCTTCTTCAAGAGCGACGTCAGCGTCAACAAGTGGGTACATTTCGGCGGATCGCTCGCGTCGCCTCTTGAGGCGGGCGGCGCGCGGAAGATCACCGTCGCGAACCGAAGAGAGTTTGAAAACGTACTCGACGGACTGGTGCGGGCGTACAACGGGATCGGAGAACTGCGCGGGGAACTGACGGCGGGTTATCTGCGCGCGCTCGTCGCTTTGCTCCGTGAGAGCGAGATCAAGACCGAGAACGGAAAGCCGAGCGCCGCCCGCCGGATGTCCGAGGCGCTGAACTACATCCACGTCAACGCCTACTCCGGGATCGATCTCGACCGCGCCGCCGCGATCTGCTACATCAGCCGGGACCGCTTCAATCACGTGTTCAAGGAAGCGACGGGCTTTCCCCCGAACGTCTACCTGACGAAACTGCGGGTCGAGCGCGCCAAGCAGCTGCTCCGCGACGAGGGGATGAGCGTCCGCGAGTGCGCCGAGAGCGTCGGCTTCGACGACCCGAACTATTTTTGCCGCGTGTTCAAAAAGGAGACCGGCGTCCCGCCGAAAAAATACGCCTTGGGAAAAGGATAACCGCCGCAAAGAGGCAAAAACGCCGCGCCCGACTTGCAAGTCGGGCGCGGCGCACACGGCGTTTTCGGAAGGACGGTCAGAGCGAGACGACGTGACTTCTCGTCGCTTCTTCGTTCGCTTTCAGGCGGATCATCATCCTCTTGTGTTCGAGACGGGAATCGTCCCCGACGAAATCGGGACACCCGCACCAGGGTTCGATACAGATATACTTCGCCCCCGGCTTCGTCCAGAGCAGAAAAGCGTCGTGACCGGGAAAGGCAACCCCGATCTTCGCCCCGGTTTTTCGGTTCAGGAGCGTGACGGAACGGGATTTCAGACTCAGAAAAACCAGCGCGTCGACGGCAAAATAGTCGTATTTCAGGGGCAGCTCGCGGACGTTTACGCCGAGGTGAACCGTTTCGTCGGAGAGCAGATTGCCGTGCAGCACCGTGCTGTCGAGCGTTTCGGGTTCTTCAAACAAGACGCTGTATTCCTCGATCCCCTCCGGGCAGGCGTAGCCCTCGTGCGCCCCGACCGAGAAGAGCAGTTCGCCCTCCGACAGGTTCTTTACTTTGTAGTCGATCCGAAGGTCCGAACCGGAGAGGGTATAGATCACCCGGAACTCGTAGCGGAAAGGATACTGTTTCAGCGTTTCGTCGGTAAAACGGTGCAGAAACGTGATCCGGTCGGGGGTCGTTTCCTCTACGGAAAACGCGGACGTGCGGATGAACCCGTGTTTTTTGAGTTCGTATTCCTTCCCGTCCCAGAGATATTTGTCGTCTTTCAGCCCGCCGCAGATCGGGAACAGGATCGGCGCGTGGAATCCCCAGACGGCGGGATCCCCGCACCAGAGGACGTTCCGCCCGTCCTTTTCAAGGGCGATCAGTTCCGCTCCGCGGTCGGAGACCGTCGCTTTCAGAATGCCGTTTTTCAACGTGTAGTTCATTTTTCCCTCACAGAGATTTTTTCTGTATTATAAACTCCGCGGCGCGATTTGTCAATCAAACGGAACGAAAACTTTTTTCGGATGATCGGAGGTAACGCATCGTGATAACGCTGCATTTTTCGGGAATAGAAGAACGCTTTCTCCCGGGGCTCCGTGCCTTCGGCGAACGCTACGGCTTCGTTTTGGGCGAGGGCGGGCTCTCGGTCTCGGTCGTGAAGACGGGCGAGCCGCGGCTCTTCGTGCGCCGCGCGGGGGGCGACGTCGAGATCGGGGTGGGAAAACCCGTCCACCTGTTCCGCGCGCTCGGTCTTTTGCTCGAGCAAATCGGGGACGAAAACTACGCGATCGCGGAGACCGACCGGTTCGACCATAACGGTCTGATGTACGACGGAAGTCAGGCGAGTTCGCTGCTGACGGTCGGATCCTGCAAGCGGTTTCTTCTGACGCTTGCGGCGATGGGACTGGACACCTTCCTGCTCTACACCGAGAACACCTTCGACCTGCCGGACGAGCCCTACTGGGGGTATATGCGCCCGCGCTACACCGAAGCGGACCTCCGGGAGATCGACGCCTTCGCCTATTCGCTCGGGATCGAGGTCATCCCCTGCGTGCAGACGCTCGGACACCTGTCGGAGGCGATCAAGTGGCGTCCTTACTCGGAATTTTCAGACACCCCCTCCACGCTGCTCGTCGGCGACGAGCGCACCTACGCCCTCTGTGAGAAGATCGTCGGGACCATGTCGCGCGTCTTCCGTTCGGGGCGGATCCATATCGGGCTCGACGAGGCGTGGGGGCTCGGGCGGGGCAACTACCTGAACAAAAACGGCTTCCGTCCCGTGTTCGACGTGATGTGCGAGCATCTCGACCGGATCCTCGCGATCACGAGGAAATACGGGTATACGCCCATGATGTGGGGCGATATGTTCGTCCGCGTCTGCCAAAAGAACGAAACCGACTACCTCGAGGGGTCGTTCTTCGAGTTCCCGCGGGAGATCCGGGAAAAGGTTCCGAAAGACGTGCAGATCGTCTACTGGGACTACTACAACCGCCGCGAATACTACGACAAATGGATCCCCGAATACAAGAAACTCTGCGGCGACCGCCTGATCTTTTCGGGCTGTTCGCGGAACGTCCGCACCTTCGGGAGCCACCACACGCGGACCTTCCTGACCTCGCGGGACGCGCTCCTGTCCTGCAAGGCGAACGGCGTCCGCGAGGTGTTCTGCACGGTCTGGGGCGACGATCACCGCGAGAGCAGCCCGTACGCCGCCCTGCCCGGGATCCAACTCTTCGCCGAAGAGGAGTACAACGACGACCCGACGGAAGAGGCGATCGCCCGCCGCTTCGATTTCTGCGCGGGCGTCTGCTACGAGGCGATCAAGGGGATCTCGCGCTTCGACCAGATCGAGGAGATCAACGGCGACAATTACGGCGTGCAAAGCCCGAGCAAGACCCTGCTCTGGCAGAATATCCTGCTCGGACTCTTCGACGCGGGACTCGGGGAACACAGAGTGTCGGAGCACTACCGCGCCCTTTCTCGCGACTATAAGACCTACGAAAAGAAATACCCCGCCTACGCATCGACCTTCGCGTTCTACCGCGCGCTCGCCGACGCGCTCACGATCAAGGGCGATATCGGCGTGCGGATCACCGCCGCCTACCGCGAAAACGACCGCGCCGCGCTCCAAGAGATCGCAGGGAGCGATCTTATCGAACTCGAGGGGCGGCTCGAAACGCTCCGCCGCGCACATCAAGCCGATTTCTACGCGACCTGCAAGCCGATCGGCTGGGAGATCCTCGACGTCCGCTACGGCGGCGCGATCGCGGGCGCCCGCACCGCAAAAACGCGGATCGAAGACTACCTTTCGGGCAAGATCGAGGGGATCCCCGAACTCGAGGAACCCCGCCGCCTCTATAACGGCGAAAAAGGGCTCGGCAGCAGTATGGACTACCGCCGCATCGTCAGCGCGTCGAACCTGTAAACGCGCGGCGGCAAACGCGGATAGATAAACGAATTCAAAAAAAGAAAACCACCCGCGGCGGGTGGTTTTCAACCTTAATTTGCGTTTATCAATGCAAGGAGTTTTCACAGAGCAGAAAGCTTTAACGGACAATCAATCATCCCTTCGTTTTCAGGTCTGTGCCGTCTGTGCCCGTCACTCCCTTTTTTCACTAACTGCGCCAGCTATTGTTCCCTGACGGGCTCAGGCGAGTGCAGAATCCCCGTTCTCGACCCGAAACTGTACAAGCGTACTGTGAGCGGTCGAGAACGGGGAGAGGAAAACGAATTTGAATCAAATGGAGAAAAC
>CACZAZ010000015.1 GCA_902779285.1 uncultured Ruminococcus sp. | reverse complement strand
CTACGCGATCTTCCGAGAGGTCTTCTCGTCCGCTCGCCCGGGATCCGTCCCGACCTTGCGGAGTTGACCGAAGCGACGGCGGCGGGGGCAAGCGTCGTCGGGGAGATCGGGCTGTTCCTTTCCCGTTCGCCCGCACGCCTTTTCGCCGTGACCGGCAGTTCCGGGAAAAGCACCGTCACCTCCCTTACCGCCTCGATCTTCCGGGCGGCGGGGCTCGACGTTCACGCCGGGGGGAATCTCGGCGCGTCGCTTCTGCCCGCTCTGCCCGGGATGACGAAAGAAAGCGTCGCGGTCCTGGAGTTGTCGAGCTTTCAGTTGATGGATCTGTCCCCCGAGCCCGAACGCGCGGCGATCCTGAATCTGACCGAAAACCACCTGAACTGGCATACCGGGATGGACGAATACAGGGCGGCGAAAGAACGGATCCTCGGACGGGATACCGTCGGGGTCTTCCCCGCCTTCGATCCCACGCTCCGTTCTCTCGGACGGGGGCGCAGAGAGACCCGCCTGTTCTCGCTCACACCGCCCGGACCCGGGGCGATCCGACCGAACGAGGTATGGTACGCGCCGGACGGGGGTATGGTCTTTGCCTTCACTTCAAGGGGGGTCCGGCGGTTGTTTCCCGTCGAACGCTTCACGCTCCCCGGGAAGCACAACCTGCTCGATCTGCTCGCCGCCGTCGCGCTGACCGACGGGACCGTTCCGTCGGGCGCGATCGAAACCGCCGCGTCGGAGTTTTGCGGCGTGCCGCACCGGATGGAAACGGTGCCGGGTCCCGACGGGGTGCGCTGCGTCGACGGATCGATCGACACCACGCCCGAGCGGACGCTTGCGACCCTCGAAGCGCTCTCCCCCGCCGTCCCCATCCTTCTGCTCGGGGGCGCGGGAAAAGGGCTCTCCTATCTCCCGCTCCGCGAGCCGCTGAAACGCGGGGTGAAAACGGCGATCCTGTTCGGGAAAGCTGCCCCGGAGATCGCGGACGCGCTTGCGGGGAGCGGCGTACCGTACCGGGTCGTCCCCGACTTCGACGAAGCGGTCAACGCGGCGCTCTCTCTTGCGAAACCGGGGGACACGGTCCTGCTCTCCCCCGCCTGCACGAGTTACGACGCGTTCGCGAACTACGCAGAGCGCGGCGACCGTTTCCGAGCGCTCTGCGAAAAAACGAAAAAGAAATGAAATACACCCTCTCCGCGAGGGAAAAGGACGTATACGATGACCGACGTAAACAAACTGATCGAGCAAGCCGAGGAGGCGCTCGCTCCCCGTTTCCGGGAGATCGAAAAACGCAGCGAGCGGCTTACCGCCCGCGTCCTCTCGGCGTTCAGGAACAACCGGGTGAGCGAGACCTGTTTTTCCTCCACCAACGGCTACGGGCTGGACGATACGGGGCGCGACCTGCTGGACAAGATCTACGCAGAAGTCTTCGGGTGCGAAGCGGCGTTCGTCCGGCACTCGATCGTCTCGGGGACCCACGCGCTGACCGTAGGGCTTTTCGCTCTGCTCCGTCCGGGCGATCTGCTGCTCTCGCTTACCGGAAAGCCCTACGACACCCTCGACGAAGTGATCGGTCTGTCGGGGGAACCGGGGCGCGGCTCTCTTGCCGATTTCGGCGTGCGCTACCGTGAAGTCCCCCTGAAAAGCGACGGCTCTCCCGACTACGACGGGATCGGACGGGCGCTCTCGGAGGAGGGCGACGCAGTCAAGGTCGCGTTCATCCAGCGCTCGAAGGGGTATCTCGACCGTCCGACGCTGACCGTCGACGAGATCGGAAAACTCGCCGCCTTCGTCAAGGAGAGAACGAAATCCGCGTTCGTCGTGGTCGACAACTGCTACGGCGAGTTCACGGAGGATAAAGAGCCGGTCGCGGTCGGCGCGGACCTCATGATCGGGTCGCTGATCAAGAATCCCGGCGGCGGGATGGCGGAATCGGGCGGGTATCTCGCCGGTCGCGCCGACGCCGTGAAACTGGTCGCCTGCCGCGCGACCGCCCCGGGGATAGGGGCCGAGGAGGGCGCGACGCTGGGACAGAACCGCAACCTCTACAAAGGGCTCTTTTACGCGCCGCACTCGGTGGGACAAGCCCTCAAGACCATGCACCTCGCGGCGTACCTGTTCTCCGCCCTCGGCTTCGACGTCGAGCCGGGGTGGGATTCGCCGCGGTCGGATATCATCCAGACCGTCCGCTGCAAGACGGCGGACAACCTGATCGCTTTCTGCCGCGGGATCCAGGCGGGCTCGCCCGTCGACGCCTTCGTCACCTGCGAGCCGTGGGATATGCCGGGGTACAGTTCGCCCGTCATCATGGCGGCGGGGACGTTCGTGCAGGGATCGTCGCTCGAACTCTCGGCGGACGGTCCGATCCGCGAGCCGTACAACGCCTACCTGCAGGGCGGGCTGACCTACGAGAGCGGCAAAATCGGGATCCTTTCGGCGCTCGACGCCGTACTGAAAGCAAGAAACGGAGGGGAGACCAAATGAAGCGCGCGTTGCTTTCGATCTGTCTTCTGATCCTCGCGGCGGTCCTGCTTGGTTCCTGCGGCAAGTCCGACGTACCGGAGGGGATGACCCTCGCCTCCGACCCCGATCTCGACGGATTCACGTTCTACGTGCCGAAGGGGTACACGATCGACCGTTCGGTGGGAGTGCTTACCGCGTTCGTTTCGGTACTCGATCCGACCTCGATGTCGGCAACGGTGGTCGCCCCCGCAGAGGAGTCGCTTTCCGCCTACTGGGACGCCAACCGCGCCGCGCTTGACGCGATCGCGGATACCGGAACGGCGGTCGTATTCGAGAGCGAGAACGCGGAGTGTCCCGTCGGTAAAGCCGAACTTCCCGGACGGGCGTGGGTCTACTCTTTCACGCGCGGCGGGGTCAACTACAAGGTGATGCAGGTGCTGGTCCCGCGGGGCGAGTCTCCGTCGGAGGGCGTAGCGATCCTGACCTACACCGGTAAAGTAGACGCCACCGTGACGGGGACCGTCGGCTATACGGATCACATCAAAGACTTTGAACTCTCGGTCGCGAACTTCTCGTTCCGCGAGGCGACCGAAACGCCCGAAAAGAAAGAAAAGATCACCGACGGCGCGCCCGCGGGGATGCAGCTCGCGTCCGACCCCGGGATCGCGTACTACTCGCTCTATCTGCCGCTTGACTGGAACGCCGATATGCGGACGGGGATCTCGTCCGGGTACGCGCAGGACGGCGCGGGGGTCTCCGCCGCTTCGTTCTATCCCGAGGGGTTTTCGACGGTGCAGGAGTATTTTGCGTCGCAGAAGGAGCAGTACGAACTCCGTTATAACAACGTGACGGTCCTCGGAGAGGAGCCCGAACAGATCAGGATCGACGGCTCCGACGCCTTCCGCTACGAATGCCGCGTGACCCGGCGGGGCGACGGACGGGTCGTCCGTTTCTCGGTCGTGTACGTTCTGCTCCGCACCGGACTGCACCGCGGGCTCTATACGCTGACCCTCTCCGCCGTGGGAGAGAACGCCGACTCGGCAGACGCGATCTATGCCGCCCACGCGGACGAGTTCGCGCGCGTTCTGACCGAGTTCCGCTTCAAATAAGGGGGCGGAGATGGGAAACGAACTCTACTTCGACAACAGCGCGACCACCCGGATCTCGGAGGAGGCGCTGAAGACCTACCTTTCGGTCGCGCGGGAGCAGTACGGGAATCCGTCGTCGCTCCACGGGATGGGAAAGGACGCCGAGACCGTTCTGAAAAACGCGAGGCAGACCATCCTCAAAACGATCGGGGACAATTCTGGCGGCGCCGTCCTCTTTACCTCGGGCGGGACCGAAGCCAACAACCTCGCGATACTCGGCCGCGCGCACGCCAAGCCGCGCTTCAAGGGGAAAACGATTTTGACGACCGCGGGCGAACACGCCTCGGTGAAGATGCCGCTCGCCGCCCTTGCCGACGAGGGGTATAAGATCGTCGAGATCCCGACGGTCGGCGGAAAACTCGATCCCGACGCGATCGCAGCATACGCGACCCCCGACGTGATCCTTGCCTCGGTCATGCTGGTCAACAACGAGACCGGCGCCCTCTACGACGTTCCCGCCGTCGCCGCCGCCCTGCGGAGGAACTGTCCCGACGCGGTCCTGCACGTCGACGCCACGCAGGCGTATCTGAAAGTACCCTTCTCGGTCAAGTCGCTCGGCTGCGGGATGCTGACTTTGAGTTCCCACAAGATCGAGGGTCCGAAGGGGACGGGCGCGCTCTGGATCGATCCGGGCGTGATAAAGAACCGCGGGCTTTCCCCGATCCTCCTGGGGGGCGGACAGGAAGGCGGTCTCCGCTCCGGGACCGAGGATCCCCCGTCGTGCGCCGCGTTCGCCAAAGCCGCGGCGATCGGGTATTCCTCTCTAACGGAGCGGATCGCGCGGCTGACCGAGTTGCGCGAACGGCTGCTTGCGATCCTCGGGGACGATCCGCGGCTGTCCGGCGTGCGGGTCAATCTCTCCCCGGTTTGCGCCCCGCATATCGTGAGTTTGACCCTCCCGCGCATCAAGAGCGAGACTATGCTCCACGCCCTCTCGGCGCGCGGCATCTACGTTTCGAGCGGATCGGCGTGTTCCTCGCACGGGAAGCACGGCACCTCGGCGCTCTCGGCGTACGGACTGTCCGACGGCGACGCGGACGCGACAATCCGGGTCAGTTTCTCGCACCGCAACACCCCCGAACAGGTCGACCGGCTTGCCGACGCGCTCGCGGAAGAGATCGCGCGGCTCGCAAGATTTAAGTAAAAAAGAGCCGCCCCGACCGCCCGTCCCGGATCGTTCCGGGGTGCGGACGGCGGAGCCGGCTCCCCCGCGAAGGCGTGAAACGGTCCCCGCCCGCGGGACCCGATACCGCTCTGCGGCGTCGGGAAGAGAGGATCGCCCGGCAACCGCGTGTCAACGTTCGCTTGCACCCGGACCCTCCGCAAGATAGGATGCCCGCGAAGCGCGATCCTATACGCGAAACCGCGTTATTTTGAAAACCGACTTTTTGTCATAAGGAGAACCCCATGAGCCGTTTTTACCCCGCCGATATCCTGCTGCCCGATTTTAAGAAGGTGGACGGCACGCGCTACGCCGTCGTCGCCTGCGACCAGTTCACGAGCGAGCCCGCCGTCTGGGAGGAGACCGAATCGCTCGTCGGAAACGACCTTTCGACCCTCCGCTTCATCCTGCCCGAGATCTTCCTCTCCGAGAGAAAAGAGCGCGTCCCCGGCATCCACGCCGCGATGGAAAAGGCGCTCTCGGACGGAGACTTCATCGAGTATCCCCACGCGATGATCTATCTGCGCCGCACGCAGTCCGACGGCACGGTGCGCGAGGGGCTGGTCGGAGCGATCGACCTGCTCGACTACGACTACAAACCCGGCTCCAAGCCGCCCATCCGGGCGACCGAGGGGACGGTCCTCGAACGCGTGCCGCCCCGGGTCGATATCCGGCGGGGCGCGAAGATCGAGCTGCCGCACGTGATGCTCCTGCTCGACGATCCGGACAAGACGGTGATCGAGCCGCTCGCGGAACTCGCGACGGCGAAAGCGCCGCTCTACGACTTCGATCTGATGCAGGGGGGCGGACACGTCGCGGGATACCTGCTCGACCGCGCGATGCAGAAACGGGTGGACGACGCGCTCGACGCCGTTTCTCCCGAGGGGGAGGATCCCCTGGTGTTCGCCGTCGGGGACGGGAACCATTCGCTCGCGGCGGCGAAGGCGTACTTTGAAGAACTGCAGGATACGCTGGGGGACGACGCGCTCTCGCATCCCGCCCGCTACGCCCTCGTGGAACTGGTCAATCTGCATTCCCCCGCGCTGGTCTTCCGTCCCATCTACCGCGCCGTCTTCGGAGCGGACGAAGCCGACCTGACCCGGGCGCTGCTCTCGGACGTCCTCGCGGCGTCGGTCAAGGATCCCTCGGCTCCCGCGACCCATCTGACCCTCCTTTCGGGCGAAACCTCCTCACAGATCACCTATCCGCACGGTACCCACCCGCTCGACGTCGGAACGCTGCAGAACTTTCTCGACCGCTATACGAAAGAGCATCCCGGCGTAACGGTCGACTATATCCACGGGGAGGACGCGCTCTCGTCGATCGTCAAAGAACGCGGCGCGATCGGTTTTCTTTTCCCCGGGATGGAAAAGGAACAACTCTTCCCGGCGGTCCAAGAAAAGGGCGCGCTTCCCCGCAAGACCTTCTCGATGGGCGAGGCGCGGGATAAACGCTACTATCTCGAAGCACGCAAGATCGCGGAGGACGACTGATCCCCGCATACCGAGCAAGGGAGGCGAAACCATGCACCGGGTCACGCTGATCACGGTCGGCACGCTGAAGGAAGCGTATCTTGCCGAAGCCGCGTCGGAATACCGCAAGCGGCTCGCGGCGTTCTGCGACCTGCGCGAAGTCAATCTTCCGGAGGAACGGATCGCGGACGAGGACGATCCCCGCGCCGTCGCCGCCGCCCTGAATAAAGAGGGGGAGAAGATCCTCGCCGCCCTGCCGCAGTCGACGCCGCTGATCGCGCTCTGCGTAGAGGGGAAACAACTCTCCTCGGAGGAGTTTGCCGACGCCGTGGGACGGCTCTGCGACACGGGCGGCACGCTCGCGTTCGTCATCGGCAGTTCCCACGGACTGTCCCCCGCCGTCAAGGAAAAGGCGGCGCTGAAACTCTCCTACTCGAAGATGACCTTTCCGCACCAACTGATGCGCGTGGTCTTTCTCGAATCGCTCTACCGGGCATACACCATTCGCACGGGGAAACGGTACCACAAATAATAAAAACCGGGAAGAAGGATCTTCCCGGTTTTTGCGATATATTGCGCTCGCGTGGGATCGCGCAATTCGATATGTGCTTCGCACTCGATATGCGCTTCGCGCGCGATATGCCGCTGCGCGGCGTGAGGATCGTGCGCTGCGCGCAATGATGTGTTGCTGCGCAACAATGATGTGACTCGTCAATGACGTTGACCGCAAGCGGTCAAATGATGTGGCGCAAGCGCCAATGAAGGGAACGGGGGGAAAACGAATGAATTGACGGCAAGCCGTCGTGAATTGCGGGCAAGCCCGCGTGAATTGCGCTGCGCGGCGTGAATTGCGCTTCGCGCATTGGGGAGGGGTCTACGGTTCGCGGACCGCGACGACGAAGCCCCCGGCGTTGGTGCCGGAGACCGTATAGACGGCGGATTCGGGGAGCGTGACCTTCGCCGTGCCTTCCTTTTCCGCCGGGACGAAGAAAACCGAATAGGTCGAGCCAGCCGCCTCCACCGACAGGGGGGCGGTTTGCGTTTTTTCAGTCAGGGCGGAGATATACGCCGACAGCGAGAGCGACGAACGCAGCATCACGAAGGCGTGCGGGAGACCGACGTAGCGGAGCGAGCCGCCCGAATCGTAGGTAAAGCCGTAGGACGCAGCGTGCGACGCCAGCCACGCCGAAAAGGACTGCGCGAGCGGATTGGACAGGGGAACGACCGTCATCCCGTCCCCCTGCGGTACGCAGAGCGAAAGCGAAAGAAGATAGCCCGTCCCGGCGGGGTCGGTCCCCGGGGTGATCCCGAGCGAAGACTGCAAAGCAAAGTCGCGGTATCCCGACGTGACGCAGGGGACCGAATAGCTGGCGTTGCCCCCGGTGTAGTCGAGGATCATCCGGTCGAGCTGCATCTCTGCGAGCGGAGCCAGCCGGATCGACGCGCCGCCGATCGCGTAGCCCGAGGCGGGATGCCATCCGGCGGGAAGGCAGTCGGTCCCGCAGGCAAACGCGTCCTCCGGGCTCTGCGGGTGGGCGGCGTCGATAAGCGAGAGCGGTCCCCGTCCCTCCCCCGTCAGCACGTGGGTCACGGTCGGCACGGCGGGTCCCGTCACGGCGCCCTTCGTCCCCTTCCCCGTCGGTTTTCGAGGGATCAGGACGGCGATCAGCACCGCGACGATCACCAGCCCCGCCGCCGTCAACTGCCAGACCGGGTTGTTTAAGATCCGGCTCTTCCAATCGGATTTTTCGCTCGTTCTCTGCATTTCGTTTTTCCTTTCTTCGTCGGGGTTTGATCTTCTTCGGCTCCGACGGCTCCGAATCGTTTTTCCCTCTCCGTTTTCGACATTGAATAAGAAAACAGGCGTCTAAAGACGCCCGTTTTCGGGGTATTTCCGTGTTTTTGACGCTTACTTGTCGGCGTCCTTCATCGAGAGGTTGTGTCTGCCCTTCTCGTCGGTACCGAGGTACTTGACGCGCACCGAGTCTCCGACGTTCACGACGTCTTCAACTTTCTCGGTCCGCTTGTCCTGCAGTTTGGAGATGTGGACCATCCCCTCCTTGCCGGGAGCGTACTCGACGAACGCGCCGATCGGGATGATCCGGGTGACGGTCGCGTCGTAGGTCTCGCCCACGACCGGCTCGAACACGATCGCCTCGACGATCGCTTTCGCACGGTCGATGCTCTCCTGCTTGACGGCGGAGATGTAGACCGATCCGTCGTCCTCGATGTCGATCTTCGCGCCGGTGTCTGCGACGATCTTCTGGATGACCTTTCCGCCGCTGCCGATGACCTCGCGGATCTTGTCGGGGTTGATCTTGATCGAGATCATCTTGGGAGCGTACTCGGAGACGGTCGCGCGGGGCGCGGGGATCGCCTTCAGGATCACTTCGTCGATGATATAGTCTCTGCCCTTGTGGGTCGTGGCGAGCGCCTCGCGGATGATCTCGGGGGTCAGACCGTCGATCTTCAAATCCATCTGGATCGAGGTGATGCCCTTGTGGGTGCCGGCGACCTTGAAGTCCATATCGCCGTAGAAGTCCTCAAGACCCTGGATGTCGATCATAGTGGTCCAGCTGCCGTCGTCCTCGGTGATCAGACCGCAGGAGATACCGGCGACCGGCGCCTTGATCGGAACGCCCGCGTCCATCAGGGCGAGGGTGGAGCCGCAGACCGACGCCTGGCTGGTCGATCCGTTCGAGGAAACGACCTCGGACACGACGCGGATGGCGTAGGGGAACTCCTCGACCGAGGGAAGCACCGGGACCAGCGACCGCTCCGCGAGCGCGCCGTGACCGATCTCACGCCGTCCGGGGCTGCGCGCGGCTTTCGCTTCGCCGGTGGAGTAGCCGGGCATATTGTACTGGTGCATATAGCGCTTGGTATCCTCGTCGTCGATACCGTCGAGGCGCTGCGCCTCGTCGATCGTGCCGAGGGTCGCGATGGTCAGCACCTGCGTCTGTCCGCGGGTGAAGAGCCCGGAACCGTGGACGCGGGGCAGAAGTCCGACCTCCGCGGCGAGCGGACGGATCTCGTCCATCGCACGGCCGTCGACGCGCTTCTTGTCCTCGATCAGCCAGCGGCGGACGATCTTCTTCTGGATCTTGTAGATGAGTTCGGGGAGTTGGACGTCGAGATCGGGGTACTTCTCGATGAAGTTCGCCTTGATATCCTCGACGATGGGCTGGAGTTTCGCGTCGCGGACGTTCTTGTCGTCGGTGTCGAGCGCCTCCATCACCCGCTTCTCGCAGTAGGCGAAGATCTCGTCGAACATATCGTGATCGAGTTCGCCGGACGCGTAGGCGAATTTGGGTTTGCCGATCTCGGAGATGATGTTGTTGATGAACTGGATCAGACCGCGGATGACCTCGTGCGCCCGCATAATGGCGCCGAACATATCGTCGTCGGACACTTCCTTCGCGCCGGCTTCGATCATCACGACCTTCTTTTCGCTCGCGGCGACGGTCAGTTCGAGTACGCTCTTCTGACGCTCCTCGGCGGTCGGGTTGACGATATACTTGCCGTCGACCATACCCATAAACGCGCCGCCGATCGGGCCGTTCCACGGAATGTCGGAGATCGACAAAGCGATCGACGCGCCGATCATCGCGGTAATTTCGGGCGAGCAATCGGGATCGACCGAGAGGACCTCAAGGGCGATCGAGACGTCGTTTCTGAGATCCTTCGGGAAGAGCGGACGGATCGGACGGTCGATGACGCGGGAGGTCAGCACCGCCTTCTCGGAAGGTTTGCCCTCGCGCTTCAGATACCCGCCGGGGATCTTCCCGACCGAGTACATCTTCTCGTTGAAATCGACCGACAGCGGCAGGAAATCGATCCCGTCGCGGGGGGCAGCCGACGCGGTGGCGCAGGCGAGGATCGCCGTGTCGCCGTAGCGGACCAGGCAGGAACCGTTCGCCAGCCCTGCCAGTTTGCCCGTCTCAACGACGAGCGGTCTGCCGGCAAAGTTGTAGCGGTAGACCCGGTAGTTGTCAAAGGACTTTGCGCTTGACTTCATTTTGTTTTCTCCTGTTCTTTTTTATTTGTTCCCGGACAGGAGGACATAGCACTTAAACAGTTTCCGAAATTTTCGACTCCTGTTTAACTGCTACCTCCGCCGACCCGGAAAAACCCTTTACCGTGAAATGTGGAAAACGGCGGACGCCGCTTTCCACATTTCGTCCTTTTCGCGGACAGCGCTCCGATTACTTACGGAGACCGAGTTTTGCGACGATGGCGCGGTACCGGTTGATGTCCTTCTTCGCGAGGTACGCGAGAAGGCTCTTTCTGTGACCGACCATCTTGAGCAGACCTCTCTGGGAATGGAAGTCCTTCGGATTCTGCTTCATGTGCTCGGTCAGGGTGTTGATCCGGCTGGTCAGAAGCGCGATCTGGACCTCGGGAGAACCGGTGTCGTATTCGCCGGTCTTGTTCTCCGCAATGATCTGCTGCTTGAGTTCCTTGTCCATTGTTTTTCACCTTTCTTTTTATTTGTCCCGTACCTCAGGGATCGGCGGGTGAAGCGGCGCCGGTATACGGCGCCCGTTATCCGAAAGCCGGGGAACGGGTCATACGCAGATTATTCTATCACGTTTTCTTCCGTTTGTAAAGAGGGAAAAGAAAAGTTTTTCGGTTTTTTCGGTCGAAAAGACGGTTTTAAGCCTTTCCCGAAACGTAGGGCCAGAGCGAAACGAGGTAGTCGATCCCCGAGCCGACGGTGGTACCCGCCATGATCCCGAGGAACGCGTAGGAAAGAATATGGGTCTCCCCGAACGAGCCGAACGCCGGCTCCATCAGGATCGCGACCACGGTGACGATCTGGCTGACCGTCTTGATCTTTCCCCACCAGGACGCCGGGACCACCACGCCGCGGCTCGCCACGACAAGACGCAGCGAGGTCACGCCGAGTTCGCGGAGCATCACGACGGCGGCGACCCAGACGGCGATCCAACGGATATCTCCGTAGAGGGGCGCCGTCAGAATGACGAGCAGGGCGCAGAAGATCATAAACTTGTCCGCCAAGGGATCGAGGAACTTGCCGAAGTCGGTGATGAGGTTATACTTCCTCGCGATCTTGCCGTCCAGCATATCGGTCAGCGACGTGAGGATGAAGATCAGGGTCGGGACGAGGCAGCAGACGAGGGTCGTGATCCCGTCGATCTTCGGCAGATAGAACGCCGCCGCCATAAAGACGGGGACCAGCGCCATACGGAGAAGCGACAGGAGGTTCGGTACGTTCCAGATCTTGACCGGGGGTTTTTGCGTTTCGTTCATGATTTTGTCCTTTCTTTTAAGAAAAACGGTTCAGCGTTTCTTGTCGTCGGTTTTTTCGACGCACTCGCCTATCAGGTCGTAGTCGAGGGCGTCGGTGATCTTGACCTTGACGAATCGTCCCGCGGGGACGCGGACGGGGGAGGAGAAATACACCTTGCCGTCGACGTCGGGGGCGTCGGCTTCGCTCCGTCCGTAGTGGGTGCCCGCCACGACGTCGTAGCCCTCCGAGAGCACCGTCACGGTCGAGCCGATCTTCGCCCTCTGGAGTTCGGCGCTGATCTCAAGCTGCGTCTGCATCAGGATATCGTAGCGGTCCTGTTTCACCTGCTCGTCGACCTGATCGGGGAAACTTGCCGCCGGGGTCCCCTCCTCTTGCGAGTAGGGGAAGGCGCCGAAGCGGTCGAATCTCGCCTCCTTGATAAAGGCGCAGAGTTCGGCAAAGTCCTCGTCGGTCTCGCCGGGAAAACCGACGATGGCGGTGGTGCGCAAAGTGACCCCGGGGATCTCGCGCCTTACCCTTTTGACCGCGTCGCGGATCAGGGCGGCGTTGCCGTGACGATCCGTTTTGGTCAGTATCTTATCCGAGATATGTTGGATGGGGAGATCCATATATTTGAGCAGGCGCGGGTTGTCCCGCATCTCCCGGAGCAGGTCGTCGGTGATCTTGTCGGGGTAGCAGTAGAGGAGCCGTATCCACGGGATCTCGGTCTCTTTCGTGATCGCGCGCACCAGATCCGCGAGCGCGTACCGCCCGTAGAGGTCCAGCCCGTAGCGCGAAGTGTCCTGCGCGATCAGATTCAGTTCCTTGACCCCGACCGCCTCCAGGTCCTTCGCCTCCGCGACGATCTCCTCGATCTTTCGGGAGCGCAGCCGTCCGCGGATCGACGGGATGGCGCAGTAGGTGCAGCGGTTGTCGCAGCCCTCCGCGATCTTGAGATAGGCGGTGTATTCGGGGGTGGTGACCAGCCGTTCGCCGCCGAGCGGAGCCGCCTCCTTATCCTTGAAACTCGTGAACTTTTCGCCCGCCTCGACCGCCTTGATCGCGGTCACGATCTCGTCGTAACTCCCCGTGCCGAGCACGGCGTCGACCTCCGGCATCTCCTCCGAGACCTGCTCGCGGTAACGCTCGGCAAGGCAGCCGGTCACGACGATCCCTTTCAACTTTCCGTTGGTTTTCAGCCACGCGACGTCGAGGATGTTCTCGATCGACTCCTGCTTGGCGCTCTCGATGAAGCCGCAGGTGTTGACGACGACGATATCCGCCTGCGTTTCGTCCGGGACGATCGCATAGCCCGCATCGGCAAGTTTTTTCAGCATGACCTCGGTGTCGATCAGGTTTTTCGAGCAGCCGAGCGAAACGAATCCGATTTTGGTCATAGTCTTTCCTTTTCTTTCGCGTTTATCGGAACAGGCGGCGGAAGCGAGCCCGGTACTTGACGCACCAGAGAACGATCAGCCGCGTGATCAGGAAATCGTAGAGGATCAGAACCGCCTCCCAGAGGACCACCGCCGCGATCCTGAGCCACAGGGCGGAGGGGACCTCGAGCCCGAAGAATTTGAGTCCGAGCCACGCCGCAAAGAAGGCGAGCGCGTTGCCGACGAGCAGTTTTAAAAGGAAGGACGGGAGGCGCGGGAGTTTTTCGAGCCAATACTTCAGGATCGGCCAGATCCCGCCGAACAGGGCGTATTCGACCGAAACGAACCGCCCCGGGAGCAGAAGGAACGAAAGCGCCGACACCGAGATATAGAGCAGCCACGGCCACGCTCCCCGACACTCGACCATGACCAGCGTGACGAAGAACGAGGCGACTATCACCGCCGCGAGATCGGTCACGTCAAAGAGACTGCCGAGAAAGAGGAGCAAAACCGAGAGCGCTGCGAGCACCGACGAGAGGGTCAGCGCGCGGACCGGTTTCATCTGCAGCCCCCGCCGCAGAGATTGCAGAGCAGATTGGCAAGGCAGAGCGTGGTGCAGAAGTCGGCGTCACAGCACCCCGCGCTCTCGCGGCGGTAGGCGCCCTCGTTGTAGTAGGTGCTGCCGTAGCCCGACGCGGAACGGTTGAACATCTCTTTCGCCTGCTGATATTCCCGGTTGTCCGGGTCCATTTCGCACGCCGTTTCAAGTTCGCGCATCGCGTCGTTCATCCAGCCGCGGTGCATCAAAACCACGCTCTTCAAAAAGTGCCATTCGGCGCTCCGCTCGTTCTCGGGGATGCGCGAGAGGATGCCGTCCGCGGCGGCGGCGCGGCGGGAATTGAGATAGCGCCTCGCCTCGCAGTAGGCGGCGTAGTGCGGATCGTTCGGGTCGCCGCCCGTTCTGTCGGAGGAGCCCGCGCCGGTACGGGCGTTGCTCCCGCCGTTGATCTTTGCGTTGATGCGCTCTTCCTTGATCGCGTCGTACGCCTCGTTGATCTCTTTCATCTTCTCGGTCGCGAGATCCGCGAGCGGATTGTCGGCGGAGTAGTTGTCCGGGTGGTACTTCCGCGCCAGATTGCGGTACGCCTCCTTGACCTCCTCGTCGGTCGAGGAGGGGGGGATGCCGAGTACCTGATAGGGGTCTTTCATTCTTTTTCTCCTTCCGGCTTGAAACCGGGATCCTTTTTTTCTTCGGGGGAGAGTTTCAAAAACGCGATACGGCGCACAAGTCCGATATAGAGAACGTTGTCGGTGATCTCCGACAGATCGTCGCGTCTAGGCGGGAGAAGCGCGATCGCACCCTCAAGCGCCTTCAGTTCGAGAAGCAGCGAGGTGTGGAGGGCGTTTTTCTCCTCCGGGGTCAGGTCGCGCCCGCCGTACGAAACGACGAGAGGATTGTAGTTCCCGCGGCGGCGGTCGTCTTCGTAGTCCTCGGCGGCGTCGGCAACGTAGATGAAGCGCCCGGTATGCCGCCCGATCTCGAAAAGAACGCGGGCGTCGGCTCCGTCCAGCCCGTACGAAAACGCCGCGCCGAGCAGCGAGCCGAAGGTCTCCGCGGCGGCGTCGCAGGAGGGGTTTCCCCCGCGTTCGAGCGAATCGAGCGAATCGAGGCACCGTCTGAACTCGGCGTCGAGATCCGGGAGGTTTGCCCGCCGCTTCGCGCTTTTGAAGATCGGCAGCAGAAGACGCGCGCGCAGCCGTTTTTTCAAACCGCGGTCGCGGAGATCGTCGAGCAGTTGATCGTAGGTGAGCAGCGCCGAGATACGGGCGGCAAGTCTGCCGGTCTCCCCCGCGTCGGTCATGGGACGGCGGCGGAAGGGATGGGCGATACAGCGGCGCCGGGTCGTCTTCTGCGTTTCGCTTGATACCCGGAGACGGCAGATCAGAAAAAAGACGAAATCGTAACTGAGCGAAAGGGTCGAGAGCCGCCCGACGGTCCGTTTCATCGTCCGGCAGAGCCCGCAGTAGAGAGCGCGGTACGCCGCCTCCTCGCGGACGCGGAGTTCGGGGATCCAAGGTTTCACGTATCCGAACACGCCGCCGCCCCCCTTTCCGATACTTCCTCATTATAGTATTATACAGGATACCGGCGAGAAAATCAATAGATTAACGCCGCGCCGGGGCAAAAAGAAAAAAGAATAGCAAAAGATGAGAGCGCGGCGGCGAAAGAATCCCTCTCGTTCGCGGAGCGAACATATCGAACGCGAGCTTGCGAGCGTATATCGAATGCGAGTTTACGAGCTTATATCGAATCGAGCGGAGCGAGATATATCGACGACTTGGCGCCTTCGGCGCTCGATATGTGCTTCGCACTCGATATGTCCTCCGGACTCGATATGTGCTGCGCACTCGAGATGCCGCGGGGGACCCCCTGCCCCCTAAACGCGGCGTGAAAGAATCCTTCTCGTTCGCGCAGCGAACATCTCGAACGCGAGTTTACGAGCGTATATCGAATCGAGCGCAGCGAGATATATCGAGTCGCTCCTGCACGACGCAGTTCCGTCGTTGACAAACCCCGGGGGATGTGCTATACTGGTCGCGTATCAATCAATCGGAGGCGAGGAATGTCCCGTTTACGCGACTTTGCCCGGAAGCACCGGGAGGTCCTGCTCTATCTTCTGTTCGGCGTGCTGACCACTCTCGTCGGGTGGGCGGTCTATTTCGCCGTGCTGATCCCCGGAAAGCGCCTGCTCGGGATCCCGGTCGAGGAGACGAGCGGCGGCAGATACCTCGCGCTCTACACCGCGGCGCAGATCATCCAATGGGTCGCCGCCGTCCTGTTCGCTTTCTTCACCAACCGAAAATGGGTGTTCGAAGACGGCAAAGAGGGAAAACCCCTGCGCCAACTCCCGGTATTTGCCGCCGGACGGCTCGCCACCCTCGGACTGGATTACCTCATCACCTATTTCGGCGCGATCGGGCTCTCGGCTCTCTTCCCCGCCCTGAACGCCGTTTCGTTCCTCTCGCGCGAGTGGAATCTGAACGAGATCGGGGCGAAAGTGGTCGCCGCCGTCGTCGTGATCGTCTCCAACTACTTTTTCAGCAAGTTCCTCGTGTTCCGGAAAAAGAAAAGCGCGGAACCCGACGAACGACCGGGGGACGGCGACCCCGTCTGATCCGATTACGGTATCTTTTTCCCGCGACGGTTTCCGTCGCGGGATTTTTTGAAAAAAGCGGGCGCGGGGGTTGACATTTGCGTTCATTTGGTGTATAGTATTGCTCGGTTGCGTACATTTCGCGCGCCGAGCGATTTTTGCGTGGAAAAGCGATTTTATATTATAATAAAAGGAAAAATCCGTTTTTCGATCCTCGATCGTCGGCGTGCGTTGCGTGTTCAACTTCCGTTGTTTTTATTTCAAAATGAACATTTGTTTGAAAAGGAGACAAAAAATGAAGACTCTGACCCGAATCGCCGCCCTGCTGTTTCTCTTTGCCGTCGTTTTGACCGCGTTCGCGGGATGCGGCGCCAAGAAGGAAAAGATCGTGATCTGGACGAGCGGCGAAGATTACAAGAACGACTACTATCTTTCCGAATGCAGAAAGAAGTTCCCCGAATACGATATCGAACTGGTCTATATGTCGACCGCGGCGATCGCGGCAAAGGTGATCGAGGAGGGCGACCGTTGTTCCGCCGACCTGATCATCTCGGAGGAGTACGGATATCTGGAAAAATGCTCGGACTATCTTGCCGTCCTCTCCGATTTTGATTTCTCGGTCTTCCTTGACGAGTTGGTTCCCGAAAGCAGGAAGTACACGCCCGAACTGAAAAACGGCGGGTGCGTGATCGTCAATACGAAGGTGCTTGCCGACCGGGGGATCGCGGAGCCGACCTGCTACGCAGATCTATTGAAACCCGAATACAGGGGGCTGGTTTCGATGCCGTCGCCCAAATCGTCCGGCACGGGGTATATGTTCCTCCGTCAGTTGGTGAACGAGTGGGGCGAAACCGAGGCGTTCGATTATTTCGACGCCTTCTCCGAAAACGTCCTGCAATACACGAGTTCGGGCTCGGGTCCCGTCGCGGCGCTCGAGGCGCGCGAGGTCGCCGTCGGGCTCGGGATGACGAGCCAGGCGGTGGTCAGGATCAACGCGGGCAACGACGAGTTGAAGATCCTGTTCTTCGAGGAGGGCTCGCCCTACAGTATGTACGGCAACGCGATCCTGAAAAAGAGCGCCGACAGAACGGCGGTCCGGGAAGTGTTCGACTATCTTGCGACCGACCTCTGCCGCGGGGACAACGAACGCTACTTCCCCGACCGGATCTTCAAGGACTTCGCGCCCGTGGTCGAGGGGTTCCCCGTCAACGTCAAATACGGCAATATGGCAAACGACACGCTGCCCGAAAAGGAACGGCTGCAGGCGAAATGGGATCACTAAAGGATAAGCTGGTCGTCCGCGATCTCTCGAAGGGCTACCGCGAGAAGGAGGTCCTGACGAGCGTTTCGTTTACCGTTCGGGACGGCGAGTTTCTCTCGATCCTCGGTCCGTCGGGGTGTGGGAAAACGACCCTGCTCCGGCTGCTGGTCGGTCTGCTCACCCCCGAGACGGGGACCATCGAAAAGGACGGGGTCGATATTACGTTCGCCCCGCCCGATCGGCGCGGAATGGGGATCGTATTCCAGAACTACGCGCTGTTCGAGAATATGAGCGTGCAGAAGAACGTCGAATACGCGCTGAAGATCAAAAAGGGAACGCGTATGATCGCACGGGAGCGCGCCGGGGAAATGCTCGCCGCCGTCGGGCTCTCGGACTACGCGAAGGCGATGCCGGGAAAACTCTCGGGCGGTCAGCAGCAGCGGGTCGCGATCGCGCGGACGCTGGCGCTCCGTCCCGACGTGATCCTCTTCGACGAGCCGATGTCGGCGCTCGACGTGGCGACGCGGCTCTCGATGCGGTGTGAACTCAAACGGCTGCAAAAGACCTTCGGAACGACGATGATCTACGTCACGCACGACCAGGAGGAGGCGTTCGCCCTCTCGGATCGGATCATGATCCTCGACCGGGGAGAGATCGCCCAACTCGACACGCCCGAGAACGTCTGCAAGAATCCCGCGAACGACTACGTCCGCTCGTTCGTCCTCGATAATCTGCGGGCGAAGATCGAGTCGCTTTCCGCCTTTGCCGAGGGGCTGTCGGTATGACGCGGCAAAGCAAAGCCGTCCGGCTGACGATCCGGATCTCGCTGGTCCTGTTCTTTCTTGCGGTCGTGATCTGCCCCGTTTTCTCGATATTTTTGCGGATCACCCCCGCGGGCGTCCGCGCACTCGTTTCAAGCAAGGATTTCGTCCCCGCGATCGTCAATTCGGTCACGACGGCGCTCACGGCGACCTTGATCTCGACCCTGCTCGCGCTCGGCGCGGCGTTTTCCCTCTCGCGGACGAATATCCGGGGGAAAGGGGTCTTCTCGACTCTCTTCGTCCTTCCGATGCTGATCCCGTCGATCTCGCACGCCTACGGGCTGAAAGCGCTGATCGGCGCGAACGGGTCAGGGATCCTCTCGTGGCTGTTGGGGCTGAACTTCTCGATCCTCGGCTTTCCCGGGATCGTCGCGGGATCGGTGCTTTACTCTTTCCCGATCGCGTTTTTAATGATAGAGAGCGTTCTTCGGTACGAGGACGGGCTTCCCTACCGGGCGGCGCAGGTACTCGGAATCCCGCCTCTCCGGCGTTTCACGGGCATCACCCTGCCCTATCTCAAAAAGACCCTGATCTCGACCTTTTTCGCCGTCTTCACGATGATCGTGACCGACTACGGCGTACCCGAGGCGCTGCACACCCGGAGTTTCGGCTACACGCTCTCGATCCTGATGCTGCGGGACGTCGAAAACGCTCGCTTCGGCTCCGCCGGGGTGATCGGGATCCTTCTGCTCGTTCCCGCGGTCGCCGCGTTTACGATCGATCTGTTCATCCGCGATCACGGTCAGTCGGGTTTCGTCTCCGAGCCCGTCGGAGCGGGATGCGGGAGGGGCGCGCGCGTCCTTGCCTACGTCTTTTCGGGGATCTTATCCTGTCTGATCCTTCTGCCGATCGCGGCGTTTTCGGTGCAGGTCTTCGCAAAGTCCTATCCGACCGATCTTTCGTTTACGTTCTCGCACATCCGCGACACCTTCCGCAGCGGAGCGGATCGGTTTCTTGAAAACTCGCTGCTTTACGCCGTACTCGCCGCCCTTTTCGGAACGGCGCTCGCCTTCCTGTCGGCGTATCTGACGACGCGGGCAAAGGGTCCCCTCAGCCGTCCCCTGCACCTGCTCTCGATCACCTCGGTCGCGATCCCGGGGCTGGTCCTCGGTCTCGGCTACGTGATCTTCTTCAACCGCACGCCGCTCTACGGCACGGTCTTCCTCATCGCGCTCGCGAATACGATACACTTTTTCGCGTCCCCCTACCTTCTGATGGTGAACACGCTGAACAAGATCAACCCCGATCTCGAGAACGTCGGCAAAACGCTCGGCGTCGGGCGGCTCCGGATCGTGTTCGACGTTCTGCTCCCGAAGGTGCGCCCCTCTCTTTTCGAGATGGCGGTCTACTTCTTCGTCAACTCGATGATGACCATCTCGGCGGTCTCGCTGCTCGCGCCGCCCGCTCCGCTTCCGCTGTCGCTGATGATCGCGCGCGCCGAGAGCCAGATCGATCTGGGCAAGGCGGCGACCGTCTCGCTCCTGATCCTCTCCGTCAACCTCGCCGTGCGCGGCGCCATGGCGCTTGCGCGCCGACGGGCTGCGCAAGCGCAGGGATGAAGTTATAAACCGGGCGTTTTGGTAACATCCTTGCAAACTAACCGCGCCAGCAAGTGCCGCCTTGACGCGCACAGGCGAGTGCAGAGTTGTCGTTTGCGACCCGAAGGCGTATCTTCATACGCCGAGAGGGAGCAAACGGCAAGAGAAAAACGACTTTTAATAATAAAAGAAGAAACCCGTTCACCGTGGCGAACGGGTTTCAACATTAGATGCGTTTTGCTATGCGAGGATCTCAAACAAAGTGAAAAGCTTTAACGAATCATAAAGATTCCATTCGTTTTTCGATCTGCGCTGAAATCCGCACGTCGTCAATTCTCCCAGTTGTGGTATACGTCAGATACGTCGTCGTCTTCGTCCAGCTTTTCGAGGAGAAGTTCCATGTGACGGATATCCTCGTCGTTTGCAAGTTCGACGGTATTGTTCGGCACCATCGACCGTTCGGCGGAGTCGAGCGTATAGCCCGCCGCGGTCAAGGCGTCGCGGACCGATTCGACGTCGTCGGGCTCGGTGAAGATCTCGAACACGCCCTCCCCCGATTGCAGGTCGGAGGCGCCCGCCTCGAGCGCGCATTCCATCAGTTTGTCCTCGTCGATCTCGCCGTCCTCGTCGACGATGACGATCACGCCCTTTTCCTCAAAGAGATACGAGACGCAGCCGTTCTGTCCGAGGTTGCCGCCGAACTTCGAGAAGTAGGAGCGGATATTCCCGGCGGTGCGGTTGCGGTTGTCGGTCGCGGTCTTGATGATGACGGCGACGCCCGCGGGACCGTAGCCCTCGTAGATGATCTCCTCGAACGCGATGTTGTTGTCGCCCGAGAACTTTTTGATGACGCGGTCAATGTTGTCGTTCGGGACGTTGTTCGCCTTTGCCTTCGCGATCAGTTCGCGCAGTTTGCTGTTGGTCGAGGGGTCCGCCCCGCCGGCGCGGATCGCGATCGCCATCTCTTTGCCGATCTTGGTGAAGATCTTGCCCTTCGCGGCGTCGGATTTCTCTTTCTTATGCTTGATGTTGTTCCATTTGCTGTGTCCGGACATATTCGTATTCCTCCGTATGGTTCAAATCTTTTCGGGCGTTTTCAGGCAGATCAGCGAGAGGGCTCTCGCAAGGACGGTATTGACCGCCGCGGTCAGGGCGACGCGGTTGTTCTTCTCGCGCTCGTCTTCCGCCGTGACGATCGGGCAATCGTGGTAGAAGCGGTTGTAGGCGGCAGAGAGGTCGAGAATGAAGCGGGTGATCTCCGACGGCTCGTAGTTGTCGAGCGCCGTTTTCACCCGATCGGGGAAGGTCGCAAGGGTTTTTGCGAGCGCGATCTCGGCGTCGTTCAGTTCCCCGCCGGTGAAAGCGCCGCGACCGCCCGCTTTTGACAGCACCGAGCAGGTACGCGCGTAGGTGTACTGGGCGTAGGGTCCCGTGTTGCCGTCGAAGGAGAGCGCGTCCTCAAGCACGAAGTTGATGTCGCGCATCCGGTTGTTCGAGAGGTAGTGGAAGACCACCGCCCCGACCCCGACCGCCTCCGCGATCTCGTCGGAACAGGGGGTCCCGCCGTTCTTTTCGGCGCTGATGCGCTTGACCTTCTCGATCGCCTCGGCAAAGAGGTCCTTCAGCAGAACGACGTTGCCGGTACGGGTGGCGAGTTTCTCGCCGTTGATACTGACCGTGCCGTAGGGGACGTGGACGAGTTTGTTATACCATTCGTACCCCATCAGTTCGACCACCTTGAACCATTGCGCGAAATGGAGCGACTGCCCCGCGCTGGTGACGTAGATGCACTTGTCGAAGTGATAGGTGTTCGCCCGATAGACCGCCGCCGCGATGTCGCGGGTCGGGTAGAGCGTCGAGCCGTCGCGCTTCAGGATCAGGCAGACCGGCATATTGTACTCGTCGAGCCGAACGACCGACGCGCCGTCGTCGAGGGTGAGCAGCCCTTTCCGTTTCAAGAGTTCGACCTGCTCGGGCATTTTGTCGGTGTAGAAACTCTCGCCGTTGTAGGAGTCAAAGGTGATGCCGAGCTGCCGATAGGTCTTCTGATACTCGCGGAGCGAGATCTCGATGAACCATTTCCAGAGCGCGAGATTGTCGGGATCGCCGTTTTCCAGTTTGGAAAACTCGGCGCGCGCCTGATCGTTCAGCGTTTCGTCCTTCTCGGCTTCGGCGTGGAAGCGGACGTAGAGTTTCACCAGCTCGTCGATCTCGCCGCGCTCGACCGCCTCGCGGCTGCCCCACTTGCGGTAGGCGACGATCAGTTTTCCGAACTGCGTCCCCCAGTCTCCGAGGTGGTTGATCCCGACGCACTTGTAACCCGCGAACTCGTGCAGGAGTTTCAGCGAGTGACCGATGACGGTGGTGCCGAGATGCCCGATATGGAAGGGTTTTGCGACGTTCGGGGACGAGTAGTCGAGCACGACGGTCTTGCCCTCGCCGCAATCGGGCGAGCCGTACTTGTCGCCCTTCTCCGCGATCTCGGAGAGGACTCTTTCGGAAAAGGCGGCGCCGTCGATAAAGAAGTTCAGGTACCCCTTGACCGCCTCGGCGCGGGCGATCTCGCCGCCCGCCGTTTTGGGTGCGAGCGCGTCGGCGATCGCGACGGGGGAGGCGTGCAGGGTGCGCGAAAGTTTGAAGCACGGGAGCGCAAGGTCGCCCATCGCGGGGTCGGGCGGGAATTCGAGCATCCCGGCAAGGTCGTCCGCGGAAAGAGACGCGCCGGGATAGATCTCGGAGACCAGAGCCGACAGTTTTTCGGCGGTCTTCCGTTTCAGAGTGTTCATTTTCTCATCTCCAATTTGATATAATCGCCTTTCGGCTTCCCCTTCACCAGACGGCAGGGGACGAACGAAAACCCGTCCGCGACGATGCCGAACGCGGGAGCGGGATTGCCGGTCAGAAAGAACTCGCCCCCGTCGAATACGACGTCGGAGAGCGGGAGGGCGATCCAGACGGCGAGG
>CACZAZ010000014.1 GCA_902779285.1 uncultured Ruminococcus sp. | reverse complement strand
GGATGTACGCCGGTATTGTCGAGGATTTCGTCGGCGTCGCTGATCCGCAGGAACCCGGCGCATTGCTGATACGCCTTTTCCCCGATCTTCGGCACCTTCAGGACCTGTTTTCTCGACGTGAACTCGCCGTTCTCCTCGCGATAGGCGACGATGTTCTTCGCGGCGGTCGGGGAGATCCCCGAGAGGTAGGAGAGCAGCGAGCCCGACGCGGTGTTGAGGTCGACGCCGACCGCGTTCACGCAGTCCTCGACCACGCCTCCGAGCGCCTCGTTCAGCCGCGCCTGTTTCATATCGTGCTGATACTGACCGACGCCGATCGAACGCGGCTCGATCTTGACGAGTTCGGCAAGCGGATCCTGAAGACGGCGGGCGATCGAAACGGCGCTCCGCTCGGTCACGTCGAAGTCCGGGAACTCCTCGGCGCCGAGTTTGGACGCCGAATAGACCGACGCGCCCGCCTCGCTGACGATGACGTACTTCACGTCGCGGTCGGCGTTCGGGATGACCTCGCCCGAGATGAACTGCTCGCTCTCGCGGGACGCGGTGCCGTTGCCGATGGCGATCACGTCGACGCCGTATTTTTTGATGAGGGAAAGAACGATCCGTTTGCTTTCCTCGATCTGCTGTTTCGGGACGGTCGGATAGATGACCGCGGTTTTCAGCACCTTGCCCGTCCTATCGACGACGGCGAGTTTGCATCCCGTGCGGAAACCGGGGTCGTAGCCGAGGACGGTCTTACCTTTCAGGGGAGCCGCCATCAGGAGGTTGCGGAGATTCTCGGAGAAGACCTTGATCGCCCCCTCGCACGCCTCGTCAAAGATCTCGCCCCGGATCTCGCGTTCGAGCGACGGGAAGAGCAGACGGTCGTAACTGTCGGTGACGGTCGCCTGCAGCAGCGGAACGGCGGGCGACTTGCGGTTCACGATCACGCGGGACGAGAGTTCCGAGATCGCCATATCCCTGTCGAGGTTGAGCGTGACCTTCAGATATCCCTCTTTCTCTCCGCGGTTGATGGCGAGAACGCGATGCTGACGGAGTTTCGAGAGTTTCTCTTCAAAATCGTAGTACCCGGCGTAGGGCGAGTCGCCGTCCTTACTCTGTTTGGTGACGATCGACGCCTCGCGGTAGCAGAGCGCGCGCAGCATCTTGCGGTAGTCGGCGGTGGTCGAAATATCCTCCGCGATAATGTCCGACGCCCCCGCGAGCGCCTCTTCCGGGGTGTTGACCTCTTTCTCGGGGTCGACGTACGCCAGGGCGAGCGTGGGGAAATCCGCCTCGTACTCGTCGCGCTGTTCGAGGATCAGGTTGGCGAGCCCTTCAAGCCCCTTGGCGCGGGCGATCGACGCGCGGGTGGTGCGCTTCGGACGGAAGGGCAGATAGATGTCCTCGAGTTCGACCAGCGTGGTCGCGCGTTCGAGCGCCGCCGTGATCTCGGGGGTCAGCTTGTCCTGTCCGGCGATCAGATCCGAGATCTCCTGCCGTCTGGCGTCGAAGTTGCGCAGATACGTCAGCCGGTCGAAGAGGTTGCGGAGGGTCACGTCGTCGAGCGATCCCGTGACCTCCTTGCGGTAACGGGCGATAAAGGGGATGGTGTTCCCCTGGTCGATCAGGTCGACGGTCGCCCTGACCTGCTCCTGTTTCAGTTTCAGTTCGGCGGTGAGCGTTTTGATAATGTCCACTTTGTACTTTCCTTTCGTTATCCTTGCTTTTCTTCGTCGCTTTGTTTCCAATGATAGCCGGAGATCTTTATTTTCCCAAACTCCCTAAACATTCTTAATTCGTCCACTTGCACTATATCGGAAAGTGCAACAATCACTTCGTTTTCGTGCTGTCTTTGATGTTCTTTCAAGAACGAATTTACATCGATATTGATTGATCCTTTTTTCGTTTGAAATCTGTAGAAAAACTTATATGGATCAAAACATCTACACATCGGATTAAATGAATCAATCTCTTTTGAGCAACAAAGATATACCGAATCTCTTTTGTTGATTCTCTTTAGTGCGCTAAAAGAAAGAGTCGTATAACAGTATAGATCTCCATCGAATACGTGGCTTGAAAATTCGCTGTTGTCCTCTTTTTTAAACTTTTCCATTAAGCGAAACAGTTTTTGAGAAAGCAAGTCTCTGTCTCCTCGACTATCTACGCTTGTTTGCAAGGTGTGTTTTTTGATAAGATCGCAAATTTTCTTAACGGTTTTTGTTTGCATACTACGCTCTTTTTTTAATCATCCTTCTTGTCTTCGTCAACAAACTCCCAATGATAACCACCAGCAGTTTCTTGTTTCCCATTGCACGCCATTCCTATGCAGTTAATATGTGTTTTCCTAAATGCATCAGAAATCGATGGATAGATAATTCCAGTTTCAACACATCTGACTCTTTTATTGTTAGCGCCGAAATATACAACCTTTGTTTTTAATCCAAGCTGGTGTGCTTTGCTTTTTATGCTTCCATAATCTTTATTCGGCAAGCGCGAAGAAACAAGTCTTCCTTCGTTCAAATAGTATTCTCGCAGAATCTCAATCTCTTCGTTCGTCCAACGCCTTGTTAAACAATACAAACCTAATTCGTGGGCTCTATTACCGCAAGCTGCAGCCGAATGATTAGGGATTCTTGTTGAACACTCCCGCCCTTCTTTTGGATAAAACGCTCTTAAAACGTTATCCTCGTCTTTAGTCCAACTAACCCCGAGTTTCCGTACTTTTATCTTTGACGCGCGGCTAACAACCTCTTTTGCTGTTCTTCTTTGCATCCTTTGACAACATTGCTCCCCTTCGAAAGGATAATACAATCTTATGATTTCGTCCTCTTCTTGTGTCCATCTTCGTCTATCCCAATAAACCCCAAGTTTGTTCGCTCTTGCTTGGATTGTAGACAATGTTTTGTTATCGAAACGATAACGGCATTTGCTTCCCTCGAGAGGATAAAAGGTTTTGAGAATGTTGTCCTCTTCTTCTGTCCAAACAGCCGGAGTATGAATAACACCAAGTGCATTTGCTCTTTGATAAACCGATCTTTGGCTTCTTCCGTTTAATCTTATTAAACACTTGCTCCCTTCTGTGGGATAATACTTTTTAATAATCGCATCTTCATCTTCCGTCCATTGTCTATTTCTTGGGCACAATTCGCTATGTGATATAACCCCCAAAGCCTGCGCTCTTGCCATACAAGTATCTTTGTTTCTTTTCGGCAATCTTTTTGCAACCAAAACACCTTCGGAAGGATAGTGTTGGATTATTGTTTCATCTTCCCAATCTTCCCACCTGTCAAGGTTATAATCCTTGATTTTCCGAATACACTCCACGATGTTTCGTGTCTCGTCTTTAACAATGATTTGATTTGACTTTTCCGCTTGACGCTTGATTGCTTCATAAATCTTACGGACGCTGTGGGTATTCTTGTCTACCATTTCGGAGTTATAGACGACGTTTTCAACGTTGTTGACAAGATCGAAAACTATGGCGTGCGGATCGGGATCTTTCGTTAGCGTGATGATCCGACCGAGTTGCTGCGTAAAGACCAAATAAGACGAAGTTCTACGAAACATAATCAGCGTGTTTACGCCCGGATAATGCGCGCCTTCGGAGATCATATTGACGGCGAGCAGATAACCGGAACGGGTATTCTCGAACCACTCCCTGTTCGTTTTAACCTCATCGACCGGCATTTTGGAATGGATCGCTCGATATTCGGCGTCGGGGAAAACGTCTTTCAAAATCTCCAGCACTTTCCCCTCGTCCGCAATATCTTTGATAAAGATGATCCCTTTCCGTTCTCCGGCAGGCATATTCTCCGCGAAAATCTGTTTCAGCGTCGGCGTGTTATTGATGGCGACGTCAAGCTGACCAACCAATTCGCGGCTTTGACAATCTTTATACTCCTCCGCGATCGCGGGCGCGTCGTAAAGTGCGGAAATGTACGAAAAAGGATAAACATCCCCCTTGTCAATCGCATCTTCGACTGACTTTCCTTCGCAAACGCAATCTTTAAACAACGTTTTGCCGACGTTGATCGCGTCGGAACGCTCCGGCGTTGCCGTCAAGCCGATAACTTTGACGCCGCGATCAAGGATGTACTTGATCCCCTTGCTCCAAATCTTTGCCCCCGCGTCGGCTTGCTCGTCATACCCGGCGTGATGCGCTTCGTCGACGATCACAACGCCGTACTTTGTATAGTCTTGGGTCTTATAGGAACGTGCAAGACCGATAAACGAAACTGTGTCGCACCAATCGGAATAGCGCTCTTTCCACCCGCTTTCAATCAGTTTGTTCGGGCATATAACGAGCGCGCGGCATTTATGCGTCCAAAGGTACTGCAACGCGGTGGTGGTTTTGCCAAGCCCCGTCCCGAGGACGACGAGCGCGCGCCCTTTGGTATTCAGCGCGTCCTCCATTTTTCGATACAGAAAGGCGTTGGTTTCAAAAACGACGTTGGTTTCCTCGATCAGTTTGTTATACCGCCCGATCAAGAGATCGAAAACGTCTTCGCACCCGTCAAGCCGTTTATAATACGCGTCGTTATAACGCCCTTTTTCTCCGTCGTAGTACGACTTGATCGCGGGGATGATATGAAAAAACGCCCCGTTGAGACCGATATTCTTTCCCCCCGCCGTTTTCTCACCGATCAGAACATGAAGGAACAGGTGTTCAAGATAGTCACAGCAGACGAGGTTTTCCGGCGCTTGAAAACTCTTGTCAAAAAGAGCGGCGACCTTCCGATCACATAAACCGGGGATCTCGTCCTCTTTGACGTGATGAACTACCAATCCTTCGCTTGATCGCTTGCATTTGGGGTTGAAAAAGTCGTGTTCGGGGTGTCCGTACTTGTCTATCAGATAACGGCAATAACGGTCATAGCTATAATCCTTAACGTTTTCATACTCGGCTAAAAACATCGTTTTCTCCTTTCTGTTCAATCGTTCGGATCATAGCAAAAGGCAATTATTCGTCCGGGGTTTCGGTCCCGGCGGCGGCAAGGAGAGTCTCGGTCTCCTCTTTCGTGAGTTCGCGCCACTCTCCGGGGGCGAGCGACGGATCGAGCGGGATGCCGGCGAAAGATTCGCGTTTGAGCGTCGTTATCTTGTTGCCGAGCCGCTCGAACATCCGTTTGATCTGGTGGTATTTGCCCTCGGTCAGCGTGACCGTGCCGGCGGTGCGGCTCTCGTCGGGCGAGAGGCTCGCGGGCAGGCAGACCTCGCCGCCGAGGGTCATCCCGTCGGCAAACGCCTTTTCCGCTTCGGGGGGCAGGGGCGAGAGGCAGGTGAAGGAATACACCTTCGTCACGTGACGGCGGGGGGACAAACAGCGGTGCGCCGTCTGTCCGTCGTCGGTCATAACGAGAAGCCCGGTGGTGTCCCGGTCGAGACGACCGACCGGGAAAAGACCGCGCTTCCGGTATTCGGGCGGGAACAGTTCGAGAACGTACGGCAGCGACCGATCGTCGGTGGCGCTGACGTACCCCGCCGGTTTATTCAGCATCGCGTAGATATACTTCCGCCAGACGAGCGGGACGCCGCGGAAAACCACGGAATCGATCCCCGGATCCACTTTGCAGTCGGGCTCGCGGACCACGATTCCGTTGACCGCCGCCTGCCCCGCTCTTACCGACGCAGCCGCCTCTTTTCGGGTTAGAGCGGCGCTGTCGGAGATCAGTTTATCCAGCCGCATGGCGGATCAGTCCTTGATCTCTTCCATCGTGAACGCTTCGAGAACGTCGCCTTCCTTGATATCGTTGAAGCGTTCCAGCCCGACGCCGCACTCGTAACTCTGGGCGACCTCTTTGACGTCGTCCTTGAAGCGGCGCAGAGAGGCGATCTTGTCCTCGAAAACGACGACGCCGTCGCGGACGATACGGATCTGCGCGGAACGGGTGATCTTGCCGTCGGTGACGTAGGAGCCGGCGATGGTGCCGACGTTCGGGACGTGGATGATCTGCCGCACTTCGGCGTGACCGAGCAGGGCTTCGCGGAACTTGGGCGCCCGCATACCCTTGATCGCCGCCTGGATCTCCTCGATGCACTCGTAGATGATCCGGTAGGTGCGGATATCGACCTTCGCCCTCTCGGCGGAGTCGATCGCCGCCTTATCGGGACGGACGTTGAATCCGACGATGATGGCGTTCGACGCGGCGGCGAGCATCACGTCGTTCTCGGTGATGCCTCCGACCGCGGCGTGGATAACGTTGACCTTGACCTCCTCGTCGGAGATCTTGACCAGCGCCTGTCTGACCGCCTCGACCGATCCGTCGACGTCGGCTTTGACGATGATATCGAGTTTCTTCGCGCCCTCCGAGATCTGCGCGAACAGATCGTCGAGATTGGCGCGGCGGTTGGCGTTGAACTCCTCCTGCTTCGCCTTCTCGCGGCGCTGCTCGGCAAGACTTCTCGCCATCTTCTCGTCCTCGACGCCGTTGAACTCGTCGCCGGCGACCGGGACCTCGGAAAGACCGTTGATCTCGACCGGGACGCTCGGGCCCGCGACCTTGACGCGCTTGCCCTTATCGTCGATCATGGAGCGGACGCGCCCGACCGCCGTACCGGCGATCACGATGTCGCCCAGGTGGAGCGTACCGTTCTGTACCAGCACCGTCGCGACGGGTCCCTGTCCCTTGTCGAGACGCGACTCGATGACGAGCCCCTTCGCCCGGCGATTCGGGTTGGCGCGCAGTTCTTTGACCTCCGCGACAAGCAGAATGCTCTCGAGCAGTTGGTCGATACCGGTCTTCGCGACAGCGGATACGGGAACGCAGATGACGTCGCCGCCCCACTCCTCGGGGACCAGTCCGTATTTGGTGAGTTCCTGCTTGACCCCGTCGGGATTCGCCTGGGGTTTATCCATCTTGTTGATGGCAACGATGATATCGACGCCCGCCGCCTTCGCGTGGTTGATCGCCTCGACGGTCTGCGGCATAATGCCGTCGTCCGCCGCCACGACCAGGATCGCGATATCGGTCGCCTGGGCGCCTCTCGCTCTCATCGCGGTAAACGCCTCGTGACCCGGGGTGTCGAGGAAGGTGATCTCCTTGTCGCCCACCTTGACGCGCGACGCGCCGATCGCCTGCGTGATGCCGCCCGCCTCGCCCGAGGTGACGTTGGTGTTGCGGATCGCGTCGAGCAGCGACGTTTTACCGTGGTCGACGTGTCCCATGACGCAGACGACCGGGCTGCGCTCGACGAGGTTCTCCGCCGCGTCCTCGCTGTCGTCGAAGAGTTTTTCCTCGATGGTGACGACCACCTCGCGGTTGACCTTCACCCCGAGTTCCTCCGCGACGAGGTACGCGGTATCGTAGTCGATGACCTGGTTGACCCCCGCCATCACGCCGAGCATCATCAGCCGCTTCACGACCTCGCCCGAGGTCTTTTTCATCCTCGTCGCGAGTTCTCCGACCGTGATCTCGTCGGGAACGCTGATGACAAGCTGCTTCTTGCGGGCGAGTTCCTCCTGCATCTTGCGGATCTTTTCCTGCGCCATCCGTTCCTTTTCCTTGGCGCTCTTACCCTGCTGACGGGTATCCTGTTTCTTCAGTTTCTGACGGTTGGACCCGTTGTCCTGCGCGGCGCCCGAATAGGCGGCGTCGATCCGCTCGTCGTAACGGGAAAGGTCGACCGACGAGGTGCGCGTATCGACGATGCGCCGTTTCTGTTCCGCGACGACGGCTTCCCCGCCCCCGATATGGACGGGACCCGTCGGGGCGGTGCGGCGGCGGTCGCGCTCCTGCGGCTGTTCCTTCTTCTTATCCTGTCCCTTGGTGAGCGCCGAAGAATCGAATCCGCTGAAGCGGTCGACGCGCTCTTTCTTCTTCAGGATCTTGACTTCCTTCTTCTGCTGAGGCTGCTGGGGCTTCTGCTCCATCGCCTTCTGCCTTGCCGCCTCCGCTGCGGGCATATTCGCGGCGGGACGGGCGGCGCCGGCCTCCGCTCTCATGCGGCGGCGGGCTTCCTCCTCGCGTGCGGTCGTCTCCGCCTGACCCGCGCGGAACTCCGCCATACGGCGGGCGATATCCGACTGATCGATCGGGCGGGACGGACGCTTCGCCGCGGGTGCGCCGGGACGTTCGCCCGGAACGGGGCGCCGCTGCGGCTGCGCGCCTGCGGGACGCGGAGACGTCGGAGCGGGTCTTTCCGGCTTTGAAGCGGGTTTCGCCGCGGGCGCGGGCGCGGGCTTGGGTTCGGGCTTCGGCTCGGGCTTCACGACCTTCACGGGTTTCGGAAGCTCGGAATCGAGGATGGCTTTCCCGGTGAGGTAATCCTTGATATTATTCAGCTGATTGCCGAGCGTCAAAAGGGTGAGGAACACGTCGAGTTCCTCGCCTTCGATCGATGCGCCGTTCTTCTTTTCGATCCCGACCGTTTTCAGAAGGTCGATGATATCCTTCTGTTTGAGTTCCTTGCCGTTGACCCCGAAATCCTTTGCGAGCTGCGGCAGTTTCATCTGTTCCATCGTTTACCCCCGGTTCCCCATCGAACCGTCCCCGTCGGTCGGGGACTCCCTTCCTTTACAAGTGCATGCGTTCGCTATTTCCTTCGCCAGACCGGGATCGGTTATCGCGACCGTCGCGGTAAAACCCGTTTTCCCCAGCCGTCGGGAGAGTTCCTCCCCGTCGAGCGCGACCAGAACGAACGAAACGCCGTAGTGACCGCACTTGGCGATGATTTTTTCCTTCGTATTCTCCGACGCAAAGGAGGAGATCACGACCAGATCGGGCTTTCTCTTCCCCGCGATCTCGCGGCAGACGAGTTCGGTCCCGACGACCGTTTTCCCTGCCCTGCGGCTCATCCCCAGCATCCCGAAGAATCTTTCGTTCACCTCGTGAACGGGAGTTTTGCCGTCAGACGCCATCCTTCTTCAGTTCCTCCTCGAGCGCGTCGTAGACCGTGTCCGGCACGGGTGAGGCGGGCGTCAGGTTCTGCTCGATCCTGTGCGCCTTTCTCGCCGCCCGGAAGCACGCGACGCTGCGGCACAGATAGGCGCCGCGCCCCGGTTTTCTCCCGGTGAAATCCAGCGAGATCTCCCCCTCCGGCGAACGGACGATCCGGATCAGTTCGGTCTTTTTCTTCCGTTCTCCGCAGCCGATACATTTCCGCTCGGGAAACTTTTTCGGTTTCAGGGGCTGCTTTGACGTCCCCCCGTTCTTCTCCGGCATTCTTCTTCCTCCGTATCGTTTCCCTGCGGGATCACGCCTTGATGTCGATCTTGAAGCCCGTCAGTTTGGCGGCGAGTTTGGCGTTCTGTCCCTCCTTGCCGATGGCAAGCGAGAGCTGGTCGGGCGCGACCTTGACCTTGCAGGTGCGCTCGCCCTCGAGATCGGTCCCGATGACTTCCGCCGGAGCCAGCGCCGCGGCGACGAACTTCTCGGGGTCCTCGTACCAGCGGATGACGTCGATCTTCTCGCCCGACAGTTCCGCCAAAATAGCGTTGATACGCATCCCGCGGTTGCCGATGCAGGCGCCGACGGGATCGACGTTGGGATCGCGCGACTCCACCGCGATCTTGCTCCGGCTTCCGGGATCGCGGGAAATGCCGCGGATCACGACGGTACCGTCCTCGATCTCGGGGATCTCGGTCTCAAACAGCCGCTTGACGAACGCCGGATGCGAACGCGACAGCCGGACGACCGGTCCGCGCGCCTCCTGACCCAGAACGTCGATGATGATGACCTTCAGGCGGTCGCCCTCGACGAAGCGGTCGGTCGGGATCTGATCCTGTCTTGTCAGCGTAACGCGTCCGTCGGGGGTCTCGAGCACGAGGTTGCCGTTCTCGGGATCGACCTTATAGACGCGGGCGGTGATGAGTTCTTCCTTCTTTTCCTCGTAGGCGCGGATCATATTGGAGCGCTCCGCCTCGCGGATGCCCTGGATGATGACCTGCTTCGCCGCCTGCGCGGACAGCCGGCGGAACTCCTTCAGTTTCTGTTCGACCTCGACGACGTCACCGACCTTGTGCTTTTTGCGCCCGGTCAGGTCTGCCAGCGCGATCTCCTCGTTCGGATTCTCGACCGTCTCGACGACGGTGAGCTGCTGAAAGACCTTCATATCCTTCTTTTTCGGATCCAGGACGACGCGAACGTTGGTCGATCCGCCGAGTTCGCGTTTGAATGCGCTGACCAGCGCCGCCTCGACCTTCTCCAGCATATACTCCTTCGGGATGCCTTTCTCCCGCTCGAGCAGATCCAGCGCGTCAAAAAACTCCTTGTTCATTTTTCTATGCCTTTCTTTTCAAATCCTTGATCTGATTTTTAGTCTTCGTAAAGGGTGCCGAGCCGCGAGACCGCCTTGCGCGGAAGGGTGACCGCCTCCCCGCCGTCGGGGGTCAGGGTCACGCTCTCGGAGTCGTAGGCGGTGAGGCGTCCCTGCACGCTCTTCGTCCCGTTCAAGGGAGCGAACAGCCGCGCCTCGCAGAGCGTTCCGACCGATACGGAAAGATGCCGGTCGGTCTTGAGCTCCCGCTCGATGCCGGGCGAGGAGACCTCGAGGTAGTAAAAGCCCTCGATGGGATCCGCCTCGTCGAGGATGGGATCGATCGCGCGGTGGACGCGTTCGCAGTCGTCGATGCCGACGCCGCCCTCCCGGTCGATGGTGATCCGGAGATGCCAATCGGCGCCCTCCTTGACGTATTCGACGTCCCAGAGTTCGCAGCCGTTTGCCTTGACCGTGTCGGATACGAGTTCGGTCACCGTCGCGGCGACGTTCTTCTTCAAAGCGATCCCTCCCTCACAAAAAAGTAGGAGTGGGAAACGACCCACTCTTACATCTTATCATCTTCGTAAAGATTATAGCATACTTTTCCCTTGATTGCAATAGTTTTCCGCAAAAAAGAGAAATTATTTTGCAAGATCGTCGTTCCTTTCGTATTCGTCGATGAAATAATTGATGATATCGCGGCGGGTCACGATGCCGATGAAACTCCCCCTGTCGTCCTCGACGGGGACGAAGGCGTTCTGCTTCACCCGTCCGAGCAGATCTGAGACCGACGCGTCCTGCCTGACCGCGGGATTGACGTCGCGCCGGACGATCTCCTTCAGCCGTCTGTGCTCCAGCGTATGCAGGTCGCCGCTCTCCGCTTCGTAGAGAACGCGGAGAAAATCGCCGTCCGAGACCGAGCCGACGTAGCGCCCCTTCCGGTCGATGACGGGGACGGCGTGGTGGCGGTGGAAAAACATCTTCTCCAGCGCCTGCCGGAGGGTAAAATCGTGGTAGAGATAGCAGACCGCGCTCTTCGGGGTCAGAAATCGGAGAATATTCATCCTATGTCCTTTCGGTCAAAGTCGGATCAGCCGCGCAGAGCGGTGCCGATCACGGTGCCGTAGGTGGCGAGATCGGGGATCAGGAAATGCACGTCGAACATCTCGTTCAATTTTTCCATCACGGTCCTGCAGTACGGGATGGTGGTCAGGTTGCCGGTCATCACGATATCCTTCACCCCGCGGCTCCGCGCGGCGAAGAGCGAGACCATACCGACCGTCTCGAACACCATATTCATCACCCCGAGCGAAATATCCGCCCGGCTCGCCAGATCGCTGATCTTTCCGAAGTTGGCGGCGGTCATATCCGCGGGCATCCCACAGAGACGGTCGCGGTTCGCCATATCCGAGATGCGGAGGTCGACGTTGCCGAGATCCCCCTCGTCCGCGAGGTCGGAGATATGTTCGACGCTGTCCATTTTCAAGAGCAGTCTTGAAAGCCCCATCAGGGTACCGCCGCCGACCCCGGTGCCGCCGAGGTAGGTGATCTCGCCGCCCTTCTTCGCGTGAACGACGGCGGTACCGGTGCCGAGACTGGCGACGATCGCCTCGTCGAGCCCCGAGAGGTAGAGCCCCCCGAGCCCGATGCTGTCGAACTCGGAGACCGTCTCGCAGGGCAGCGAATAGATGGGTCCCGTGACGGCGGCGGCGCCCACGCCGGTCATCATCACGCGGCTGATCTCCTCGAGCGAGAGTTTGTTTTCCGAGGTGAATTTACCGAACGCGCCGTAGATCGAGGTCAGGGGATCCGAGGCGCGCACGTAAAGCGGGGCGATCAGTTTCGATCCCTCCGCCGTTTTTTCAAATCCGACGATCTTCGTGGTGCTTCCGCCCACGTCGATCCCGATCACAACGTTCCGCATGGGAACCTCCTTCTTCCCCCGAGGGGGTTTTCCGAAACCGCCGTCCCCCGTCCGAACGGCTGCGGGGAACGGCGGCGATATCACTTGATCAGGTGTCTTCTGATCTTCTTCGAGGTGGTCTTCGGGAACTCCTCGTTCCTGAGTTCGACCTCGCGTACCTGCTTGAAACTCGGCAGTTTCTTGTTGATCCTGCGGATCGCGTGCTTGATCGCCTCGAGTTTCTCCTCGTCGGTAGCGGTCTCCTCGAACTTATCGGCGTTCGGGAACACGATCGCGGTCAGGACCACGCTGTCGCCGTCCTCGCTCTTGCGCCCGACCACCACGCTCTCCGCGATCAGGTCGATCGAGCCGAGATACTCCTCGATCTCCTCGGGGAAGACGTTCTTTCCGTTTTCAAGCACGATGACCGATTTCATACGCCCGGTGATATAAACGTAGCCGTCGGCGTCCATATACCCGACGTCGCCGGTGCGGTACCAGCCGTCGTCGGTGAAGGCGGCGGCGTTCGCCTCGGGGTTCTCGAAGTAGCCGAGCATCACGTTGTCGCCGTGGATCTGGATCTCGCCCTCCGCAAAGCCGAGTTCGTTGATGGTCTCTCCGTCGACGCGGATGGTGCAGCAGGGGACCGACGGACCGACCGAGCCGGATTTCCGCTTGTAGTACGGGGTGACGGCGGCGAGCGGCGCGCATTCGGTGATGCCGTAGCCCTCGTAGATCGAAATGCCGAAATCCTCGAAGGCGTAGATCAGATCGGGTTTTAAGGGAGCGCCGCCGCAGATGATCTTTTCGAGCCGTCCGCCGAACGCTTCGCGCACCTCGGCAAACAGTTTTTTGCGCAGGTCGACGCCGACCTTGATCATCACGCGGGAGGCGGCGATGCCGGCGTTGAAGGTGCGGAGTTTGCCCTTCTTCTCGACCTCGTTGATGATCTTCTTATACATGGTCTGCACGAACAGCGGGACCAGGACCAGAGCGGTCGGACGGAACCGCGCGAAGTTGCGCAGAACGTGGCGGAGCGAGTCGTTGATACAGACCCTCACGCCGTAGAGCAGTTCGGCAAGCATACAAGCAAGCCCGTAGGTGTGGTGCATCGGAAGTACCGAGACCACCACCTCGTCGGGGGTGAAATCGACCGACTCGGCGCAGGAATTGACCACCGAGAAAACGTTGCGCTGGCAGAGCATCACGCACTTGCTCGATCCCGTCGTGCCGGACGTGAAGAGCATCTCGGCAAGTTCGCCGCGGGAACGGCAGGGCGGATAATCCCATCCCGCTTCGACCGCCTCGGCGCCCGACCGTTCGACCTCGCTCCAGAGCGTGACCTTATCGTTTTTCTTTTCCTCGCCCATCGTGATATAGTAACGGACGGAGGGATGATTCGTGAGCAGATCCGCGAGAGATTCGTCAAGCGAGGGAGCCGCCACGACCGCGTCGCAGCTGATGCCCGAAAGGAATCCGCAGATCTCGCTCGGCGCGAGTTCGCGATCCATCGGGACGACGACCCCGCCCTGCGCCATCACGGCGAGGTAGGCGGCGACCCACTTCGGAGAGGTCTCCCCGATGACGGCGACGCGCCCGTGGGACATCCCGAGTTTTTCAAGACCCGCGGAGAAGCGGCGCACCATCCCGGCGAACTCGGTATAGGTCATGGTCGCCGTATCGGTCGGGGAAACGAAATATTCATAGGCGATCCTGTCGCCGTGCTGTTCGATTGTACGGCAGAAGTCCGGAGCGGTGTGCGCGGGGGTGTAGCGGCGCTCGGTCTTCGCCTTTCCGGGGATCGGACGCCCGGGAGCAGCCGATCTCTTGTTGGTAAAATTGAGTACTTTGAGAATGTTCATGAAGTTCCTCCGATGGAGTGACGCACATCCTCTGTTCTCCCGCTTGCGGGAGGGGAGGCGCACCCACTTTCGTATTATACCATACGGAAGGGGCGTTGTCAATCGCTTTTCCTATTTTTCGGGCGGGTCGGACGGCTGCGCCCGGGCATAGGACGCGCCGCCCGCGGCATAGAGTGAACGAAACGCGAAAGGGGGGATCGCCGTGGATCGGATCGGAGCCGCCGCGCAGGGGATCGTTCCTCTCCTGCTTTTTTCGGGCGGTCTCTTTTTTCTCGTCCGTCTGCGGGGCTTTTACCTGCTGCACCCGCTGCGCACCCTTCGGCTCGCCTTGGGCAAAGGGGATCGGCGCGCCTCCCTCTCGGCGCTCGCCGTGGCGCTCGGCGGCACGCTCGGGGTCGGGAACATCACCGGGGTCGCCGCCGCGATCTCCGTCGGAGGTGCGGGCGCTCTGTTCTGGACGTGGGTCTCGGCGCTCCTGTCGATGGGGCTGCATTTCGCGGAAACGGCGCTGGCGCTGGATACCGCGGACCCGCCCGGACTTCCCCGCTATCTCGGCGGGAAGATCACGAAGACCGTCTTTCCCGCCGCTCTGCTCGGGCTGTCGCTCACCCTCGGCGGAGGGCTCCAGAGCGCGGCGGTCTCGGAGGCGGGGCGCGTCGCGTTCGGCGTCCCCGCGGCGATCTCGGGTCTTCTCGTCGCGGTCCCGGTGGTTTTCGCGACGGCGGGCGGGTTTTCGCGCATCCGCGCCGTGTCGAGCCGGGTGATCCCGTTCGTCACGCTGCTCTATTCGTTTCTCTGTCTCGGGGTGATCGCCTGTTTCCGGGCGCGGCTTCCGGGCGTTCTCGGCTCGGTGTTCCGGGACGCGTTCTCGCTCCGCGCGGCGGCGGGAGGCGGGATCGGGGCGGTGATCCGGCGGGCGTCGGTCGGATTCCGACGGGGGCTGCTCTCGAACGAAGGGGGCTGCGGAACGGCGTCGGTCGCCCACGCCGCTTCTGGGATCGGAGATCCGGCGAAACAAGGGGCGGCGGGGGTGATCGAGGTGGCGGTTGACACGCTGTTCCTCTGCACGCTGACCGGGCTCGCGATCCTCTGCGCCGGGGCTTCCGGGGACGGGGTCGCGCCGGTCCTTTCGGCGTTCCGTTCGGTCTTCGGGGTCGGCGCCGATCTTCTGCTCCCGGCGTCGGTCTACCTTTTCGCCTTCGCGACGGCGGTCTCCTACTGCTTTTACGGGGAGACCGCGATCGAAGCGCTCGGGGGGAACGGGCGGATCTTCCCGTTCGTTCTGGCGTTCTTTCTGTTCTGCGGGGCGTTCCTTTCGCGCGGACTGCTCTTTTTCCTCTCCGATCTGTTCCTCGGTCTGCTCGCCGTTCTGAATCTGGCGGCGCTCATAAAAAAAGCGGACAGAATATCGCATCTGTCCGCGGAACTCACGGGTCGTTTCGGGGGAAAGCCGGTCACGCCTCGGGGCGCTCGCCCGACTCGTACACCCGGATCATCGAGAGCAGTTGACCGCCCCCCGTTGAAAGGCGGGCGATCCCGTCGGCGCACTCGCGCTCGGTCTGTTGAGAAGTGATGAAAGCGACCTCGCCCTCGGCGCCCGAGAGGAAGGTCACGTCTCCGAACACGACGCGGACGGCGTTGCGTTCGATACCGGAAAAGGCGAGATAGCGCGGGCAGACGAAACTGCCGAATTCGGTCGGAAAATCCTCCCCCGCCTCCTCCCAGGTCGGGACGGGCGACGCGTCGGTCTTCGCGGCGATCAGGTCCGCGACCACGGCGGACGCCGTCGCTTTCGCACCCGCGCCGCGGCCGTAGAACATCACGTCCCCGACGTAGTTGCCGGTGACCGAGATCGCGTTATACACCCCGTCGGCGTGCGCGAGCGGAGAGTTTCCCGGAACGAAGAACGGAGAGACCAGAACGAAGCATTCGCCCCCGCGTCTGACCGCCCGTCCGAGCAATTTGACCGCCGCTCCCATAGACGCGGCAGCCGCGACGTCGCTCTGCCGGATGGCGGTGATGCCCTCGGTGTGGATGCGCGACGGCGGGATCAGTTTGCCCATCGCGGTCGCCGCCAGGATCGAGATCTTGCGGCAGGCGTCGGCGCCCTCGACGTCGGCGGAGGGATCCCTCTCCGCGTATCCTTTCCGCTGCGCCTCGGCAAGCGCGGTCTCAAAGCCCACGCCGCCGTCCCGCATACGGGTCAGGATGTAGTTGGTCGTGCCGTTCAGGATCCCCGATATCTCGGTGATCTCGTTGCAGGAAAGGTCGCGGGAGACGGGACCGATCACGGGGATCCCGCCGCCGGTCGACGCCTCGAACAGATAGCGGCAGCCGTTCTCCTTCGCCAGCGCGAGCAGTTCCGCGCCGTGCTCCGAAACGAGTTGTTTGTTGGAGGTGACGACGCTCTTGCCCGCCTTGAGCAGACGGACGGTGTGGTCGTAAGCGTGCTTCACGCCGCCGATGGTCTCCGCGACGATCGACACCTCGGGATCCTCCGCGATCACGTCGATATCGTGCACGATCAGGTCGCGGTAGGGGCTCTCCGGCATATCCCGGATGTCCAGAACGTATTTCAGATCGAGGTATTCACCGCAAGCCGCGCGGATCTTCTCCCGGTTCTCGGTAAGCAGGTCCGCGGTCCCGCCGCCCACGACGCCGAGTCCCATGATCGCAATCTTCGCCATCGGTCCACCTTCTTCGTCAGCCGGGTCGCCCCGGGTTGGTTTTTTTCGGACAGTAGTATACCATATCCCGAGCGGAAAATCAACCGCTTTTTTCTTTTTTCGCCCGAAAGCGGACCGACCGGGGCTCCCGCCGTCCGGCGGAAACCCCGGTTTGGGTGAGATCAGCCCTCGAACGACTCGTCGTAAGAAAAGCTCGCGGCGATGCTCTCCTCCGGTACGTAGTCGAGCGGATCGACCGACACGCCGGAGAGGGTCGTTTCAAGGTGCAGATGCGGTTCGTCGCAGCATTCGACAAGCGCCGTGTCCCCGACGTGACCGATCACCTGTCCCGCGCCAACGGAGGCGCCGACCGCAAGACCGTCGATCTCCTCCGGCACCAGATTGCGGTAGATCGAGGTCAGGTTGCCCGCGTGGAGCACCGAGACGCTGTGACCGAGAAGGGGGTGGTCGGAAATTTCCGTGACGATACCGCTTGCCATCGCCCTCACGTCGCCGCCCGCTTCCGACAAGATATCGACCCCGTTGTGGACCCGGTATTCGTCGAGCGTGACCGAGTAGACCGGGACGGTCAGATCGTGGGCGCGGTAGACCTTTCCCGAAAGGGGCGCCGAGAGCGTGGGGACCCGGTCCTCGGGTTCGGCGGCGGCGTCCCTGCTCCCCTCGGTCCCGGGCGCGGTCTCGCTCCCGGTCGTGACGGCGGGCGCGTCGGTCCCGGCGACCGGTTTCGCGCGTCTGCCCGACGTGACCGAAGCGGCGATCCCGGCGATCGCGGCGCCGAGGCAGAGGATCAGGGCGATCACCAGATACAGGATCCGGTTGGCTCTCGCCCTCTCCTCACGTTGTGCTTCGTTTGTCTGCTTTTTGTTTTCCATCCTGCTGTTTCCTTTCCAGATCGTTGATGTATTCCATATTCTTGACAGACCGACGGGAATTATGCGGGACCCCGGAAGATTTTTTCGGGCGGCGGGATCCCTCGTTTCACTTGACAGACGGGGCGAGTGAATGTATAATAGAAAAGGTATATACATTACTTGGACTACAAGGAGGATACCGCATTGTTAAGGGAATTTGATCTTACGGGACGGGATCTGTTCGCGGGCGAGCCGGACGCCGAAGTCCGCCGCCAGCGGAACACGGTCCGCACGGTCGCCCTGGCGCAGGGCGATCTTCTGACGAACGAGCGCTCCGAGACCGCGGGGCTGTCCGCGAGAGTGATCCGCGGAGGGGTCGCCGGGTTCGCCTCGGTCGCGGACGTGTCGGAGGAGAGCGTGAAAGCCGTCCTTGACGAAGCGAAAAAGAACGCCGCCTTCCTCGACGGAATGGTGGCGCTCGGCAAACCCGCCCTGCCGAAGGCGCAAAGCGGACGTTTCCGTATGACGCGGGAACCCGGCGACCCCGAACAGAAGGCGTACGTCGAGTTTGCGCGGGAGGTCGACGCCTATATCGAAAAGAACTGCCCGAAACTGATCAGCCGCCGGCTCCGCTTCCGCGCGGACAGTATGGAAAAAGTGCTGACCGTCTCGGGCGGGACCGACGCGCACACCTTCCTTCCCCGCTGCTATCTCTATCTGTCCTTCACGGCGGAGTCGCCCGACGGCGCGCCGGTCGATCTGACCTCCGTCGTCGGCGGATACGGCAGTTTCGACGCGCTGTTCCGCGATCCGAAGGACGTGTTTCCCGAGGTGGATCTGCTCTACGGGAAACTGCTCGCGAAAGCCGAGGGCGTCCGCCCCGAAGCGGGGATCAAGACCTGCATCCTCGGGGGCGAGTTGACCGGGATGCTGGCGCACGAGGCGGTCGGACACACGGTCGAAGCCGATCTCGTGATCGGGGGCTCGGTCGCGGGTCCCATGCTCGGAAAGGTGGTCGCTTCCCCGCTCGTTTCGCTCACCGACTTCGCCCATTCCGCGTTCGGGAAAGCCGCGCCGCTCCCGGTCTACGTCGACGACGAGGGAACCCCCGCAGTCGACGCCGAGATCATCCGGGACGGGATCCTCATCGGCTATATGAACAACCGCGACTCCGCCCGCCGCTTCGGGATGGAGCCGAAAGGCAACGCCCGCGCCTACGCCTTCTCGGACGAGCCGCTGATCCGGATGCGGAACACCGCGATCCTGCCGGGTCATTCGCGCCTGTCGGATATGATCGCGTCGATCGAGGACGGGTATTATCTGATCGACACCAACAACGGTCAGGCGGACACGACGGGCGAGTTTATGTTCGGAGTGACGATGGGGTACGAGATCAAGAACGGAAAACTCGGACGCGCCCTGCTCGACACGACCATCTCGGGCGTGGCGTTCGAGATGCTGAAGACCGTCGATATGGTCTCCGACACCGTGACCTGGTCGAGTTCGGGCTTCTGCGGAAAGAAGCAGCCCATGCCCGTGGGTCTCGGCGGTCCCGAACTTCGCTGCCGCCTGATGATGGGCGGACGCTGACAGAAGGAGGACGTGAAAATGACCGATCTGAAAAAACTGGCGGCGGAATGCCTCGCCAAACTGAAAGAAGCCGGCGCCGACGCCGCGCAGGCAAGACCCTCGGTTTCCGAACACCGCGAATTCAATATCGACGGGGGCGAATTCTCGCTCTACCGCACCGTCTTCAGCCGCAGTCTGACCCTGACCGCCTTCCGTGAGACCAGGACGGGGAGCGTCACCCTGAACAGTTTCGAGCCCGCCGATATCGACCGCGCCGTCTCCGACTGTATGGCGAGCGTCGAGTCCGACAAGCCCGATCCCGCCCGCGGGATCGCGGAGGATCAGGGCGAACGCGAACTGACCGCCGGCGTGCCCGAGCCCGACGCCGAAAAGTTCTTCGCCCGGACGAAGGAACTGAAAGAGGAGATCGAAAAACGCTATCCGACGATCATGATGGAACAGATGATCTGCGACCACGGGAAGACCGAGTCGGTCTACGCCGACACCAACGGCAACCTGTTCCGCATGGTCTACGGCGCCTACGGCGTGGGGCTGATGTTCTCGGCGCACCGCGGCGGAAAAGCGTCCTCGTTTATGGGCGCGGGATATCAGACCGCCGATCTCGACACCCCTCTGATCGAACAGGGGGATATCGCGCGGGCGCTGTCCGACGTGGAAAAACAGATCGACACCGTGCCGGTCGAGGGCAGTTTCACGGGAACGGTGGTCCTCGCGCCCGACTGCCTCGGCGATCTGCTCCGCTGCGCGATCGGCAGTTTCGCGTCGGGTACGCCGCTGATCGACGGGACGAGCGTATGGCGCGACAAACTCGGCAAAGAGGTCGCGTCGCCCGACTTCACCCTCTCGCTCGCGCCGCACGATCCCGCAGTCGTCCTGCCCCAGCAGTTGACCTCCGACGGGTATCTGACCGAGGATTTCGACCTCATCAAAAACGGCGTGCTCGAGAGTTTCGTCGCCGGGATCTACGTCTCGAACAAGGTGGGCTGTCCCCGCTCGAAGAACACCGCGACCGGCTGGCTCTCGATGCCCGCCGGGGACAAGACGCTCGACGAGTTGATCGCGGGGATCGACGACGGGCTGTTCGTCTACCGCTTCTCGGGCGGCCGTCCCGCGAACAACGGCGATTTCTCCGGCGTTGCGAAAAACAGTTTCCGGATCAAGGACGGGAAGATCGCGGACGCGGTCAGCGAGACCATGATCTCGGGCAACCTCGCGGATATGCTCTTCCGGTTTGCCGGCGCGTCGAAAGAACGCGTCTCCGACGGTTCTTCGACGCTTCCCTTCGCCGCCTTCTCCGGCGTCACGATCTCGGGAAAATAACAGAAAAGGAAAAACAAAATGCTTCAGTTCCTCGTTTATCCCGGAGGCAAAAAACGGATCGTCACCTTCAGTTACGACGACGGGAGCAGAAACGACCCGCGCCTGATCGAACTGTTCAACAAGTACGGCGTGAAGGCGACCTTCCACATCAACACCCAGGTCTTCGAAAAGATGACCGACGAGGGCGAAAAGAAGGCGTTCGTCGACCGCTATATCGGACACGAGGTCGCCTGCCACACCGTCCATCACGGCTGGCCGACCAGAATGCCGGCGTCGTCGCTTCTGAACGAGTTGATCCGTGACCGCAGCGAGCTTGAAAAGTATACCGGCTACCCCGTCGTCGGGATGTCCTACCCCTCGGGCGACTACGACGACCGGGTGCTCGGGGCGCTCACGGCGTGCGGCATCGTCTACTCGCGCACGACCAAGGCGACCTTCAACTTCGGCTTCCCCGACGACTGGCGCGTATGGCACCCGACCTGTCACCACCGCGACGCGGACAAACCGATCGCGGAGTTCCTTTCGCGCCTCGATTCCGAATGGATCCGTCCGATGCTCTATATCTGGGGGCATTCGCACGAGTTCAAGACCGAGGAAGATTGGGCGAAGATGGAGGAGACGGTCTCGAAGATCGCGGGGCTGGATCAGGTCTGGTACGCGACCAACGTCGAGATCTACGACTATATCGAGGCGACCCGTCGCGTCCGCGTGTCGGCGGACGAAAAGACGCTCTATAACCCCTCGTCGATCGACGTCTGGGTGGAACGCGACAAGAAGGAGATCTTCACGATCCCGGCGGGCAAGACCGTCACGCTGCCGTAAAAATGGAATACGCTCCCTTCAAACTGAAAAGCGACTTTACCCCGACCGGCGATCAGCCCGAGGCGATCGAACGGCTGTGCGAGGGGATCGAACGGGGGGAACGGATGCAGACCCTGCTCGGCGTGACCGGGTCGGGCAAGACCTTCACCATGGCGAACGTCATCGCCCGCTGCAACCGTCCCACCCTGATCCTCGAGCCCAACAAGACGCTCGCGGCGCAGGTCTGCTCCGAGATGCGCGAGTTCTTCCCCGACAACGCGGTGGGGTATTTCGTTTCCTACTACGATTACTACCAGCCCGAGGCGTACATCCCGGGCAAAGATATGTATATCGAGAAGGACGCGCTGATCAACGACGATATCGACAAGCTTCGTCACAGCGCGACCTCCTCGCTTTTCGAGCGCCGCGACGTCATTATCGTATCGAGCGTCTCGTGCATCTATTCGCTCGGCGATCCCGAGGAATACGAGGGACTGCTCGTTTCGGTGCGCGCGGGACAGCGGCTCCGGCGAGAGGACCTGATCGCGCGTCTGGTCTCGATCAACTACGAGCGCAACGATATCAACTTCGTCCGCAGCAAGTTCCGGGTGCGGGGCGACGTGGTCGAGATCTTCCCCGCTTCGTCGGGAGAGAAGGCGGTGCGGGTCGAGTTTTTCGACGACGTGGTGGACCGGATCTCCGAGATCAACGTCCTGACGGGCGAATTGATCCGGGGGCTCGAGTACGCCGCGATCTTCCCCGCCAGCCACTACGCCGTGTCGGGCGACCGCCGCGAAAAGGCGCTCGAGGAGATCGAAGCCGAGATGGTCGAGCGGGTCGAATGGTTCAAGAGCCAAAACAAACTGCTCGAAGCCCAGCGGATCGAGGAACGCACCAAATACGACCTTGAAATGCTGCGCGAGGTCGGCTTCTGCTCGGGGATCGAGAACTATTCGCGCGTCCTCTCGGGGAGAGAGCCGGGGTCGATGCCCTATACTCTGCTCGACTACTTTCCGAACGATTTTCTTTTCTTCGTCGACGAGTCGCACGTCACGATCCCCCAGGTGCGGGGGATGAGCGGCGGCGATACCGCGAGAAAGAAGAATCTCGTCGATTACGGTTTCCGGCTCCCGTCCGCGTACGATAACCGCCCCCTGAAGTTCCCGGAATTCGAATCCAAGATCGGGCAGACGATCTTCGTCAGCGCGACCCCCGCCGAATACGAACGCGAGCATTCGACCGCCGTGGTCGAACAGATCATCCGTCCGACGGGGCTGATCGATCCCGAGATCTTCGTCCGTCCCATCGAGGGGCAGGTGGACGACCTGATCGGAGAGATCAAGCGCACGGTGGGCGAGGGCGGCAAGGTGCTGGTCACGACGCTGACGACCAAGATGGCGGAGGACCTGACCGACTACTTTTCGACCCACGGCATCCGCGTCCGCTATATCCACCACAACGTCGAGACCATCGAGCGAATGGAGATCATCCGCGACCTCCGGCTCGGGGTGTTCGACGTGCTGGTCGGGATCAACCTGCTCCGCGAGGGGCTGGACATCCCCGAAGTGTCGCTCGTCGCCATACTCGACGCCGACAAGGAGGGGCTGCTCCGCTCCGAGACCTCGCTGATCCAGACGATCGGGCGGGCGGCGCGCAACGTCAACGGGCGGGTCGTGATGTACGCCGACACGGTCACCCGCTCGATGAAAGCCGCGATCGACGAGACCAACCGGCGGCGGAAGATCCAGTCGTCGAAGAAGGTGCGCGAGGTCATCGAGATCAGCCGGCGGGCGGCGGAGGACTCCCCGCTCGGCAAACTCCCCGGCGCGAAGAAGAAGATGACCGCGAAGGAAAAGGACAAGTTGATCGCGACCTTGACGAGCGAAATGAAGGACGCGGCGTCTCGCCTCGATTTCGAGACCGCCGCGTACCTGCGCGACAAGATCCGCGCTCTGCGCGAGACGAAATAAACCGCAAATCCATATCGGGCGATCCGCCCGTTCGTCACGCGAAAGAAAGGACTCTTATGGCATTTTTACAATTACGGGGGATCGGAAAGATCTACGTATCCGAGGGCAACGTCACGGTGGGCATCCGGGGCGTCGACCTCTCGTTCGAGCGCGGCGAGTTCGTCGCGATCACCGGGCGCAGCGGCTCGGGTAAATCGACGCTGCTGAACGTCATCAGCGGGATGGACACCTACGAGGAGGGCGAACTTCTGATCGAGGGGAACCCCACGTCGCACTACCGCCAGCCCGATTGGGAGAAATACCGCGAAAAGTATATCTCCTTCGTCTTTCAGGACTACAACATTATCGACAGTTACACGGTGCTGGAGAACGTCGAACTCGCCCTGATGCACATTCCCGACAGGCGCGAACGGCGGCGGCGGGCGGTCGAACTGCTCGAGCGGGTCGGGATGAAAGCGCACCTGAAACACAAGGGCAGCAAACTCTCGGGCGGGCAGAAACAGCGGACGGTCATCGCCCGCGCGCTCGCCAAGGACAGCCCGATCATTTTAGCCGACGAGCCGACCGGCAACCTCGACGCCGAGACCTCGCGCGAGATCATCTCCCTGCTCCGGGAGGTGTCGCGCGACAAACTGCTGATCGTCGTGACCCACAATTTCGAGCAGGTCGAGGAATACGCGACCCGGCACGTCCGCGTCTACGACGGCGCGATCGAATCGGATCAGATCATCGCCGCCCCGACGCCGATCGATACTCCCGCGGCGGAGAAGGCGGAAATCGCGGAAAACCCGGCAAGCCGGAAGCGTTCGGGGGGCAGGACCGACGGCGTCGGGAACGGCGTCCTGCTCGGCGCGACCATGTTCCGCGCCACGCCGAAACTCTCGGTCTTCCTCTGCTTTCTTTTGCTGATCGGGACCGTCGCGGTCTCGCTCGTCACGTCTCTTACCGGGAGCGCGTGGGATCTGCTCAAACCGTCCTATATGTTCCGGCATATCGACGGGCGGGCGGTCGTGGTCACGCGCACGGGAGAGCCCGTCAGAAACGCGGATCTCTCCGCCCTCGCCGGCAAATTCGGCGCGACCGGAGCCGTCCGCTACGATTATCTCTACGACCAGAGCTATTCCTTCTGGGATTGGGATTCCAACGTTGAGTTTACCTACGTCTTCTCGGAAAACGGAGACCGCGCCCCGAAGATCGGGCGCGCGCCCGCGGGGACGTTTGAAGCGCATCTGTATCTTCCGATCTCCGCCGCTGCTTATTTCGGAAAGAAATCGATCGAATCGAACGTTTTCGAGGCGCGGATCGGGATGACCTCGCTTTCTCTCACCGTCACCGGGATCACCTATTTTATCGACAATACCAAGAACGCCGAGATCCTGCTCACCGACGAGGGGTTCCGGTTCCTTTCGGCGTACGCCCTGCTTGCAAATCAGGCGCTCGGCTTCCGGCTGGAGGCGACCGGCGGCGTCGGAGGGTCCTATACTCTATCGTGGAGCGACGAATATATCCGGGTCGATCCCTCGCTCCCCGCGAACACCGTCGTCCTGCCGACAGCAGCCGCCGCCGGACTCGAAAGTTTCCGCGGCTCCGCCGCCGATCCCGAGGACGTGGAGATCCTTTTGTCGGCGGTCGGTTACAAATCCTCGGTCCCGTGGAACTGCGACCTGAACGGCGCGATCCTTGCGTCCGACGGGGGGGATCCCGGCGGGCGGCTCTCGGTCTCGCCCGACCTCTTCGTCACGGTCTGCGACACGGTCGAGGACGATCTGTACCGGCAGGCGTCGCTGTTCTTCGATTCCGACCGCGAGGCGAAAAGCGCGATCAAGGGGATCAACGCCGACGGCTATCTCGCCGTCAAGTCCGACGCCACCTATTCGCCCGACGCGCTCGACATGATCCTCAATTCGTTTTTCTTCATCCTCTCGCTTTTGCTCTGGTTCTTCGCCCTGCTTTTCTTCGCCTTCTTCGTCTCGCTCTGCTGCGGACGGTCGATCGACGCCTTCCGCGGCGACGCCTCGATCATGCGAAGTATGGGGATCCCGGTCAGGGTGATCCGGATCGGGATGTACGTCAGGATGCTGCTCTCCCTGATCCCGGCGTTCCTGCTCGCCGCCGTCGCCGTGTTCTTCATTTTCCGGACGCCCGAACTCAACGGGCTGTTCCGCTTCCCCGAGCCGTGGCAGATCGTTCTGATCGCGGTCGGGATGCTCTCGCTCACCCTGCGCTCGACGCGCCGGCAGATCAAGCGTCTCTTCAAGGCGAGCGTCAAATCCGCCCTGAAAGGGGGTGACGCGGCATGATCTCGATCAAACGTCTTGACAAGACCTTCAACCGCGGCAAACAAAACGCCATTCACGTCATAAACGACGTCACGCTCGATCTTCCCGCCTCCGGGATGGTCGCGATCTTCGGACGCAGCGGCTGCGGCAAGACCACGCTACTGAACGTCGTCGGCGGTCTTGACCGCGTGCAAAGCGGCTCGGTCGAGATCAACGGCGAGAAGATGACCGTCTCGAACGACGCCCTGCGCAACCGTTCGGTGGGCTATATCTTCCAGAACTATCTTCTGAACCGGGAGCAGACCTGCCGCGAGAACGTCGCGGACGCGCTGCGTCTTCTCGGCGTCTCCGACCGGGAGTTCATTGAAACGCAGGTCATAGCCGCCCTCCGCGCGGTCGGGATGGACCGTTTCGCCTCCCGGCTCCCCGATACCCTCTCGGGCGGTCAGCAACAGCGCATCGCGATCGCGCGGGCGATCGTGAAGAATCCCCCGGTCATCCTCGCGGACGAGCCGACCGGGAACCTCGACGAACAGAACACCCTGCACGTGATGCGGCTGCTGAAAGCCATCTCGCGCGACCGTCTCGTTCTGCTCGTCACGCACGAAGAAAACCTGGTCTCGGCGTTCTCCGACCGGGTGATCGAGCTCTCGGACGGCAAGGTGGTCTCCGACCGCGAAAACGTCCCGACCGAGGGCTTCTCGGTGCGCGACAAAAACGCCGTTTATCTCGGTGAACTTCCGCACAAGACCCTCTCCGACGGCGGCGTGAAACTCGATCTGTACGGCGACGCCCCCGCCCCGGACGTCAAACTCCGGCTGGTAAGGGCGCAGAACGGGCGCGTCTATCTCAAGATCGACTCGCAGAACGTCAGCGTCCTCGACGAATCGAGCGAGGTGCGGCTCGTAAACGGCGCCGCGCCCAAAACGGGCGGGAACGCGGATCAAGCCGACGATCTGCCCGACCTTTCCGCGATCAAGCCGGTCAAGGGAGCCCGCCCCGGACGGCTCTTCGGCTTCTTCGACGCGTGGAAGAGCGGCGTCCGCACCAATCTCGGAAAGCAGAGACGCGGACGGAAGGTGCTTCGCGGCGCGCTGATGCTCTTCGCCGCCGTCGTGGTCTTTATGACGGCGTCGCTCGGCGTGTTCGTCAAGAAACTCTCCGACGTGGACGGGACCTACCATCACCGCGTGATCTACGCCTACGCGGGCGACGAGATCTCCTCCGCCTTCCTCTCCTCTTTGGGAGAGGAAGACGGGGTCGTTTACCGACAGGTCGCGTTCACGCGCCCCAATAACGAGCGGACGTTCTCGTTTGCCCTCGGGAACTTCGAGACCTTCAACGAAGGGGGGTACGGGCTCCGTCTGTCCGCGAACGCTTTTATGACGACCGGCGTGGTCCTCCTGCGCTCCGCCGCCGCGAACCGGACGCTGCTCGCCGGGAAAAACGAAAACCTCGGTGAGAACGACGCGCTGATCACCGAAGCCGCCGCGAAAACGCTGCTCAAATCGGCGACGGTCGGCTATATGAAGGAATACGAGGACCTGATCGGTCTCGGCTCCTCGAACTGGGGCTTCCGGATCGCCGGGGTCGTGTCGGGGAACGACCGCGAGGTCTTCCTCTCGAACGCCCGCGTGATGGAAATGAGCAATATGAACTTCTACACCGCGTCGTCGTTTGAGGGGACCCCGGCGCCCGCCGACGGTTTCGTCACCATCATCCGTCCCTACGAACAGGGTCTTGACGACGGCGACGTCCCGCCCGACGTCGGGAGCCGGGTCTTTATCAACGGCAAGGAGTTCACCGTCGACCGCGTGATCAGGGGTCTCGGAGAGCCGTATTCCGATTGGTGTCTTTCACGCTACGGCGCGAGTCCGACGCTGAACTATCCCGTGACCTATGAGGGCGCGGAGACCTTTCTCTCGCACTTTGAAGAATACCTTGCCGAAAAGGTCTCGATCTTCGGTACGTACGACTGTCCGACCGCGCTCTGGAGAATAGGCGCCCGTCCCGAAGCGATCTTTTGGGCGGCGCAGAACGAAGGAAAGGTCTCCGACGCGCAGATACTGCTCGCCTACCGTTTGCTCTGGCGCGAAGCCAACCCCGGCACAGCCGATCCCACCGAGGACGAATTGCGCGATTGGGCGGGGGCGCAGGGCGACCCGGGAATGTCTATCCTCTATCAGGCGCGCCGCGAAGAACTCAACGACGTCTATTACGAACTGTACCGCGACAGTTTTGACACGAACAAGCAGGGTCCCTCCCGGATCGGCTATCTGCTGAACGACGCCGAGGCGGAGGCGGTCTTCTCGCGCGCGGGCAAGACGACGGCGCTCGAACGCGAATACCGTTGGAACAAGTCGGACGCTGCGAGCTTCGTCAAAGCCGGGGAGGCGGTCATACCGGACGTGACCTATATGACCATCCTGACGAGCGATCCCGCCAAGACCGTCGCCAAGATCGAAGAAGCGCTCGGAGACCACTACCGCGAGCTTCTTTCGGATCAGAACAGCGTTATCGACGATTGGACCGCTCCGCTCTACACCCCCGACGACTTCCGGCAGGAGGCGCTGGAGACGGAGAGAGCCGGTATTATCGCCAACGCGATTGAACTCGCCGTCTTCATCGCGGTCATGTCGCTCTGTATGTACCTGATGATGCGGGCGTCGCTGATGGGACGGATCCGCGAGATCGGGATCTGCCGCGCGATCGGCGTCTCGAAAAAGAACCTGGTCTTCCGCTTCTTCGTCGAGTCGCTCGCCGTCACGTCGCTGACCGTTCTCATCGGGTATCTGTTCTCGTCGGTTCTGATCTCGGCGTGGCTGGCGAAAGCCCCCCTGATCGGTGAATACTTCTACTACCCGCTCTGGATGGCGCTCGGGGCGCTCGGATTGCTCTACGCGATCTCCGCGCTCTGCGGCACGCTGCCGGTTTTGCGGCTGCTGCGCAAGACGCCGAGCGAGATACTGTCGAAGTACGATATCTGATTTTCACGCGCGGAGCGCATATCGCACCGCGAAGCGGTATATCGCGTTTGCGAAGCGAACGTATCGCGCCGGAGGCATATCGCTCTTCGCCGTCTCCCCCTGCAAAGCGCCGGAAGGGGGACGATACCGACGGTTGCCCCTTTCGTCGCGGTAAGCCCCGCCGCCTCCCCCGAAGGGGAGGACGAGGGATGCGTTATGAATCGTGCGGCGGAGTGATCCGCCGCACGACGTTACGTTTTTTTCGGGGAAGCGTGTCAAAGGCAAAATTATGAGTTGCGCGTGCCGGAATCGGCACGCGCAACGTTATTATACGAACTCGTCGATATGTGCTTTGACGTAGTCGGTGATCTTCTCGCGGAAGCGGGGCTCGGCGGAGGCGATAAACGCGCGGAACGGGGCGGTGTCTCCCGCATACGAGCCGAAATGGTAGAGCAGCTGCCGTCCGTCGTCCCCGAGACCGAGTTCGTCGATCGCCAGCACCGCGGAGTCGATCATCTCCTTGTTCTTCAGCAGGCGGTCGACGTCCGGCTCTTCCGCCTCCTTGAACTGCAGAAGATAGAACGGAAGAAACAGCGGGTGGAGCACCTCCGGCATCGCGGAAAGGCGGCGGCGATTCGCAAAATAGTAGGCGAAGCATCCCGACAGCCGTTCCTCGACCCGCTCCCAGGTCAGATCCTCCACCGGGATCTCCGATTTGGTCGTCCGGTCGTAGAGGAAAAGGTTGCGGCGCTCTGTGTGGAGCGTCGCGGCGAAGATGAACCACGAAACGCAGGAGACGATCCCGAGGACGGACCCGCCGACGAACAGGAGGATCCGGAACGCGAGTTTGAACGGCTCCATCCCGAAGCGGAAGCACAGCACCGCGGCGACGGCGGTGACCGACGCGACAAGGAACAGGAGGGCGCGGGCAAGCAGCGCGCCCGCGTCCTGTTTCTTCTCTCGGTTTTCGAGTTCGGAGGTCTTTTCTTTGTTCTCTTTCATTTTTCGGTTCAGTCCTCTGCAAAGGTTACGCCGTCGTCGGTCATCGACGCGATCTTCGCAAGCGATTCGATCCGCATCCCCTGTTCGCGCAGCATCCTGCCGCCCGACTGGAAACTCTTTTCGATCAGGATGCCGGCGCCGATCAGCGTCGCGCCCGAGGCGAGGGTGATCTCGCGCAGTCCGACGAGGGCGTTGCCCAGCGCGAGGAAGTCGTCGATGATCAGCACGCGGTCGGAGGGCGAAAGATACTCCTTCGATACGATAATATCGCAGGTCGTGCCGTGCGTGAACGAATCGACGCGGGCGGTGTAGACGTCCTTCGAGAGATTGCTGGTCCGGCTCTTCTTGGCGAAAACGACCGGAACGCCGAAATGCATGGCGGTCAGGCACGCGATCCCGATCCCCGACGCCTCGATGGTCAGGATCTTGGTCACGCGATCGTCCTTGAACCGACGGTAAAATTCGCGCCCGAGTTCGTAGACGAACGGAACGTCGATATTGTGATTGATGAATCCGTCCACCTTCAGGACGTTGCCCGGTTTGATCTTTCCGTCTTTCAGGATCCGCTCTTCAAGCATTTTCATTCTGGTTTTGCCTCCGACGATCACTTCTTGTTCGTGTTGATCTGGCGCGTAGTGGTGCGGGTATAGAGGTAACGGTCGGTTTTTTCGCGGAGGTCGAGGTCGGTGAACTTGTCGAGCGGGTAGATCGGAGACCGATTCTTCCGCTTGTAGGAGAGGATCACGCCGACGATCGCGGCGGCGGCGCATACGAGACCGACGATCACGCCGATAAGAACGACGGTTCCCCATTCGATCGTGCCGGCGGCAAACAGCAAAGCGTTCAACATATCAGATCCCTCCTCCTGCCATGACCAGCGCGGAGATCAGCCCGCCGAGAAATCCCGCGACGGCGAAAACGATCCCGCCGAGGATCGCGAGTTTGCCCGCCGAGACCGGGAGTTTGCCCCAGATCTTGCCGGTGTGTCCGTTCATGGCGTACTGGTACGTCTTGTCCTTCACGGGATAGGCGAAGACCCAGACCGGCATCAGACTATACTCCCAATGGCTGTTCTTCACCCTCACGCCGCAGGCGCGGGGCTGGACGGAGTCGTACCCCGAGACCGTTCCGCGAAGGATGGTCGAGGCGTACTTGTTCATCCGTTCCTTGACCTCTCCGTAGAGTTGTTCGCGGTCGATATCGCGCTTTTTGGCGTAAAACCCCGTCAGATACGGCATACTGAAGTCGGTCAGCGCCTCCGACGGGAAGGGCAGGATCCCCTCGAGCATCTTCTTGTCCTCGGTCGAGATGGCGGAGGTCGTCAGATCCTCGAAATGGATGTCGCCCCGGCGGTGGATCTCGTAATAACTGGTCTCGGTGATCTCGGTGTTCCCGCGGGTGTAGCGGCGGGTGCGGGTCGCCTCGGCTTCAAAGTGGCAGTCGGTGTCGGCGTCGGTCACCCAGAAGGGATAGTAGACGCCCTCCATCTTATCCATATACCCCTTGCGGAACAGTCCCCGCGGGATGAACCACTTTTTCTTCGCGAACGCAAGGAAACGGTCCTCGGCGCCGTCGCGGCTGATCTTGAAGGGGATCAGTTTGTGCGGCTTCATCTGTCCCGAGACCTTGCCGTGCAGAAGGATCGGCGCGTGACAGTAGAGACAGAAGGCGGCGGCGGTATTCGCGTCCGCCACGATCTCGGCGCCGCAGTTGTCGCAGACGTACTCCTGCAGACTGTCGCTGTATTCGCGCCCCTCTTCCTCTTCCTTTTTCGCGGCGTCGGCGGCTCCGGAGGCGAGAAGGTCCGCCTCCGAAAACTCCGACATACAGAACTCACAGGCAAAGCATTGCTTTTCCGGATCGAACTGCAGCGTGGCGCCGCAGTTCGGGCATTGATAAGTAGTTACGGCGGTAGCCATTCGCGTTACCCGGGATCAGGGACGTTTGGTGCCGCAGTCGGCGCAGAACTTGCCGGTATTCTCTTTCCCGCACTCGGGGCAGATCCACTTGCCGTCGTCGGGTCTCGGCGCGCCGCACTCGGAGCAGAACTTGCCGGTGTTGACGGCGCCGCAGGCACAGGTCCAGGTCCCCTTGGGGGCGGGCTTCGGACTGCCGCACTCGGCGCAGAATTTGCCGGTGTTGACGGCGCCGCAGGAGCAGGTCCAACTGTTCGCCGCAGCCGCCTGTTCCGCCTTCGCCTTTTCCTCCGCCGCTTTCCTTTCGGCGGCTTCGCGCTCCTGCTGCTGACGGATCAATTCCTGATTGTTCGCGCTCATATTGCCGAACATCGCGCCGCCGGCGTTCATACCGACGCCCATTCCCATAAACGCCATACCGGGTCCGTTCGAGTTCTTGCCCGCCGCCTCGAAGCCGCGAGCCATCGCGCCCTGCATATAGCCCTCGCGCACCGTCGCGTCGCCCAGCATGGCGCCCTGGTTGCGCATATTGATCAGTTTCTTGGATTCCTCGTCGTAGGAGATCGACGCGATACCGACCGCCTGGATCTCCATCCCGCGCATCTTGTTCCAATCCTCGTCGAGGATGGTCTGCATATAGCGCGACAGATCCCGTCCCCGCGACACGACCTGCGAGACGCGGACCCCGTCGGCGGACATCTGGTTGATCGCCGCCTGCAAAGCTTCGAGGAACTCGGACAGGTACTGCTCGTTGATCTGCTTGATATCGACGTGGTCGGCGTTCTTCGCGATCGCCTCGGCGTAGAACTTCAGGGGATCGACGATCTTGATGGAATAGGTGCCGTGCGCGCGCAGGAACAGTTCGGCGTTGTAGAAGTTATCGAAATAGTTGACGGGATTCGGGGTGCCGAACTTGATACCCTTGATCTCCTGCAGGTTGATGTAGATGACCTTCTGCTTCTGGCTCGGAACGCCGCTGAACTTCACACGGCTGAACGTGTCCTTGAGCGAGGCGCCGAGCTGCCCGTTGAAGAGACTGGGGCTGGAACTGTTCGAGACCTTGTAATAGCCCTCCTCGGCGGTGTAGTCGACGACCTTGCCGCCGTCGAGCAGCATCATGAACTGGTTGGGATAGACGTGGATGATCGAGCCGTTCGAGACGATATCCTCGGTCCCCTTCTTATTGCCGAAACGGCGGTCGTTCTTGCGCACCGTCACGCCCTTCGCGCAAACGGTGGTGTCGGTCATGTTGTCCGCCTCAAGTACCTCGAGCCATTGGTCGGCAAGGTTGCCCGATACGGCGTTGGCGATCGCTTTGATAAGTCCCATAGTTCTGTTTCCTTTCTCTTCGGTTTTTTCCGCCCGCCGAAGAAATGATCCCCCGGGGGTCGGTTACAGATTGCTCCATTTATCATTATATACTATCGCACGCGAAAAATCAAGATGTTTTCATTCCGATCTTCGCGGTTATTCCCCCGCGAAAAAACCACAGAAAAACCCCGCCGGGCGTACCCGGCGGGGGAAACGTGCGTTTGCGAATGATCGGGGATTTCTACACAATCATCTCAGGATTGTGTAAATTGTCAGTTCGGTGCCGTAGTTTTCGACACGACCCCGTTCTGCCTGGTCGAACGTGCCAGTCGCAACGACCTTGGACGATACGGAGAAAAAGCCGTCGTAGGTTAAAACGAATCCCTGAATACTGATTTCATAATCCAAAGGCGTAAAATTAGAGGAGTTTTCGTAGACAGCACGCGCTTTTTCAAGAATACTGGCGTTTAACTTGTCTTTGTCGAATCTAAGATCAACCTTGTCGAAATCGCCGACGTATCCTTTGATGAAAGAGCACAGCCGTCCTTTTGAAGAGACAACGACAGTCATCTGATCCATTGTGGGATATCCGTTGACGATCTTGGTGTATGAAAAACCGTACAGCGCAAATTCATAGTCGATACCGTCTATTGTTTTTCGTGCGACGTTCGGCATCTGTTCGCTTATTTCATACCGATCGAAATCCTTGAGGTTCTCCCTTGCAAAATCGTCCGCGATCTGTCGGGCAGTCTGTTCCGGTTCTGCAACGTCCTCACGCAGATACTCACCGTCAAAGTCCGTTCCGACTAATCCGCTCCACCCGACTAATTCGCCCGTGTCGCATCTGATGGAAAAGGCGGTTCCGCTCTCCGTCGCGTATCCGTCGGTCTCGGCAGGACCGGAGCAATAATATGTCATCGTATGCTGATACGCTCCCGAATACGTGATACCGTCAACCGTGATTGAACGGTTTGCCACACCTTCTTTCTCATAAATCTCATAGATGGAAAGGTAGTTTTCGGTATCGATCATTTCTCCCAAAACGCGATCAACACGGTCGTGGGAATAATCGTGAACGTACGAGGTATATGGTTTCGGTCTCGACGTTGTGCTGCAGCCCGAAAGGACAACAAGGAAAAATACAAGAGTCAATACAGCTATGCTCCGCCATTTTTTCACGATCTGAACCCTCCTTAATTGTGAGGTAATTCGGTTCTGATCACGTCAAGATAAGCCCGAAAAGTCATTTGACCGTATAATGGTTCTCCGTTTTCATTATAGGAATTGTCAAGCAAATATTGAAAATACTGTTGTACATATCCGACAAAATCTTGCTCGGAAAACCATTCTCCTCCATCCTCGGAATGCGCATATTCGTAATAATGAACGAAGCCCCCTTGATTGGTTTCAAAATATAATACAACGCCTATCACGCCATCGAAATCCTTGACGTACGAGCAAAAGAGATCGTTTATTTGGCAATTCACGCCGAAAACTGTCATTGTTTGGCGTAAATCGATAAGATCACGAATCCATGTAGCTGAAGTCATAGCTGACTCAATTCGGATCATATCCTCTTTTTGACCGGCTCTCTGCATTATGACCATAGGATCGTCAAAAACGAGGAAAGAAGAAACGTCTTTACAAAAGAGTTCATTTTTTTGATGATACAACGGTCTTTCAGAGACGTCGTTTTTCAGTATAAAACCAAACACCTGAATTGAATGGTCTGCAATCCGTAAAACCGGCTGGTCAGAATACATAAATCCCTGCAAGTCGTTGCTCAGGTAATCATATCTTGCCTTGTCTTTCAGAAGAGATTGCTCGTCTGAAGATAAATCATTCTTATAAACATATGCTCCATTTGCGTTCTTGGAAGGATTGCAAGCACAAAGCAAAACAATTAAGAGCAAAATGAGCCCAAACGCAAAAGAGTTCAAACCAAATCTTTTCATACTAATCGTACTCCTTACCTACTGAGTAAGTGTCACTTGTATTGGAATTGTGTTGGAATAATCACCGATACTACGAAGAAATGATCCCCCGGGGGGTCGGTTGCAGATTGCTCCATTTATATATACTATCGCGCCTTAAAAATCAAGATGTTTTCATTCCGATCTTCGCGGTTATTCCCCACGCAAAAAAGCGTGAAAAAATCCTGCCGGGCGTACCCGGCGGGGGTAAAATGTTTTTTACGGTTCTTCGGTTCTGATCACGTCAAGATAATCCCGAAAAGCCAATTGACCGATCAGCGGTTCTCCGTTTTCATCCGCTGCATTCTGACCGCCCAGCAGCACCGCCGGATCTCTGCCGCCAAGCGCATCCATGAGCGTGGAGGATTCGAGATATTCCTCCGGACTTCCTCTGCGCAGCGGGTATACTAGATCATCCAGCGCGTCCGCCCGCCTGCCTTTCAGGAGAGCAGGGCTGCCGAGCAGGTACGTGAGCGTCATGACGCCGGACGTCATACCGCTCAGAATACGCTGCCTCATAGTTTTTCCCATAGTCTACCCTTCCTTTCTGTATCGTCATTGTGATGTCTGTCCGTTCCGCCGGTACAGCTGTCCGATGCATCGGCGGTATGGAACACATTGACCGGCACATGCTTCCGCATGTCCGGCGCTTCGGTT
>CACZAZ010000013.1 GCA_902779285.1 uncultured Ruminococcus sp. | reverse complement strand
CACCGCCTGATCGAGGTATTTGTCGGTCTCGTCCCACCCGTCGTCGCCGTACCGCCCGCGAATATCGAGTTCAACGCGAAAATCCGACGTTCCCTTTTTCTGCGTGCCTCCCGCCGCGCCGGTAACGGGGGGCTTTTTCTTTTTGACCGCCTCTTTGATCTTCCCGTCGAGCAAGCGCAAGTCCTTTCCCGCCATCTTTGCTTTCAGGATGCCGGCGCGCACGCCGTAAAGCCCGTCGGGACCGGGCAGCGCCGTGATCTCTCCCTCCTGGTGATACGGGACGAGGTAGACCGGATCCCCGACCTTGTAGGGGCGGGGCGGGACGTATTCTTCGTCGAGAGAGTAGTCGCCCGAGAAGGAGGAATACACGTCGTCGCTCTTTTTTAAGGCGTCGCGCACCGCTGCCCGCGCCTCGGCAAGTTCGCGGGCAAACTGTCCGCTCTCCTGCTTTTTCCGGATATCTTCAAGCTGTTTAAAAACGAATTCGCTGTTTGCTCTCGCAGAGTCGATCATCTGACGGGCTCGTTCGCGTTCGCGTTCGATCTCTTTTTCGGATTCGGCGTACTTTTGTTTCAATCGTTGTTCGGCGTCGCGTTTGAACTGCTCGTACTCCGCGCGCAGACGTTCGGATTCCTCGCGGTTGCGTTCCATCGCGATACGGTCGGATTCCAGCCGCTCGATCACGTTCTCAAAGCGTCTGCTCTCGTTCGAGACCCGCGTCTTCGCCTCGGAAACGACCTTCTCGGGCAGACCGAGCCGCTCGGAGATGGCGAACGCGTTGGATTTGCCGGGTGTACCGACGATCAGTTTATAGGTCGGGCGGAGCGTGTCGACGTCGAACTCGCAGGAGGCGTTCTTGACCCCCTCCGTGTCGAGCGCGTACGCTTTCAGTTCGGCGTAGTGGGTGGTCGCGGCGATCTTCGAGCCCGAGCGTCTGACCTCTTCCAGGATCGAGACCGCGAGCGCCGCCCCCTCGATCGGGTCGGTCCCGGCGCCGAGTTCGTCGAAGAGGACCAGCGTCCCTTCCCCGACCTTGCCGAGAACGTCGACGATATTGACCATGTGCGAGGAGAAGGTGGAGAGCGACTGTTCGATGCTCTGCTCGTCTCCGATATCCGCAAGAACGTCGGTGAACACTCCGAGCCGTGAGCCCTCCTCCGCCGGGATCTGCAGCCCCGCCTGCGCCATCATAACGAAAAGTCCGAGGGTCTTCAGCGTGACGGTTTTGCCGCCCGTGTTGGGTCCCGTGATGATGAGCGTGTCGTAATCCTCCCCGAGAGATACGTCGATCGGCACGACCTTTTTCGGGTCGATCAGGGGATGCCGTGCGCGTTTCAGGTCGATCAGGGGGGTATCGCACACCGTCGGACGGCTCGCCCTCATTTTGTCGGCAAGCGATCCCTCCGCGTAGTAGAACGCAAGTTCCGTGATCGTGTGGTAGTCGAGCCGGAGTATCCCCGACTGATCGGAGACGGCGGCGGAGAGTTCGGACAGGATCCGTTCGATCTCGCGCTCCTCCTTCGATTGCAGGGTGCGCAGCTCGTTGTTCGCCTCGATCACCGCCATCGGCTCGATAAAGAGCGTGGCGCCGGAGGAGGACGTGTCGTGGACCAGCCCCTTGACGTCGTTCTTGTACTCCGCCTTGACCGGGACGACGTAGCGCCCGTTCCGCATGGTCACGACGTTGTCCTGCAGATACCCGGCGCGGGTGCTGCCGGTATAACTCTGCAGAATATCTTTGATCTTGTTGTTGGTCTGACGGATCTTGCGGCGGATGTCCGCGAGCGCGGGGCTCGCCTCGTCCGCGATCATATCCTCCGCCTTGATCGCGCGGTCGATCGCGTTTTCAAGGGGGCGCGCCGTCTGCAGCCGGGAGAAATGCTCGTCGAGCGCGGTGCCGAAGGGACGGTCGGAGTTGTGGTAATCGAGGATCCCGCGCGCCGAATGAAGCAGCGCCGAGATATGGAGAAGTTCGAGGGTCGAGAGCATCGCGCCCTTGTCGGCGCGGTCACAGGAGGACAGCACGTCCTCCGGCGCGGTAAAGGGAGGATAGCCCTTGTTCGCGATCAGCCGGCGGGCGGCGTCCGTACGGTCCTGTCTCCGTTTGACCGTGTCGGGATCGTCCGAGGGCATAAGAGAGTACGCCATCGCGCGCGCCCCGTCGGTCGCGCAGCATTCCGAGAGGGACGCGATGATCTTGTCGTATTCAAGCGTCGAAAGCGTTTTCTGACTGAACGGCATCCTGAACGGTACTCCTTTTCGGATCAACCCGAAACTTCTTTATAAAACTTGAGGGTATCGAATCCCCTCCCGAGGTGGTGCAACAGATACTGCTCGCACGCGACGGGAAGCGCTTCTGCGTCTGCGTCCGAGACCTTAAACGAAAAGATACGCTCGATCGGGCATTCCATAACGTAGCGCATCGCTGCGCGCACACCGGGTGAAAGGATCAGAACGGGGCGTCTCGTCTCCTCCCCTTCCGTGATCACCATTCCCTCCCGTCTTACCGACGCCGCGTATTCGCGGCAGTCACGGCAGGTACAGGTCCCCTCCAGAACGTCGAGATAGAGTTCCCCTTCGTCCGCACCGCACTCGGAGCATCCCGAAAGGTCGGGCATAAAGCCGAGGGCTGCCGCCATACGCATTTCAAACGCAGGTTTGATCTTCGCTTCGGGGGCGAGATCGCGCTCGAGGGCGTAGAGCGAATTGAGGACGAGGCGCAGGATCGAGACGTCGGGATCGGTCGTCCCCGCCTCGGAGATAATATCGCAGAAATAGGACGCGAGCGCGGTCTTGGAGATCGAACTGCGAAGCCCGAAAAAGTTGTTTTCGAGTTCGACCTCGCGCACCCAGAACTTGTCCCCCTTTTGATAGAGAACGTAGTTCCCGTAACAGAAAAGCTGCGCCGCCGCCATATACCTGCTTTTGAGCGACCTGCTGTTGTTGGCGTAGGCGGAGATGATCCCGAAACGGTCGGAATACAGCCGGATCAGCCGGTCGGATTCCGAAAGGTCGGTCGTCCGGATGACCAGCGCCTTCACCTCTGTCAGCGTCATTTCCCGTCTTCCTTATAGCCGAAATTGGAGAGTAGCGAGGAACGGTCGCGCCAGTTCTCTTTGACCTTGACCCACAGATCGAGAAAGACCTTCACGCCGAGGAACCGTTCAAGATCCTCCCGCGCGTGCGATCCGACCGTTTTCAGGGTCGCGCCGTTCTTACCGATAATGATCCCCTTGTGACTCTGCTTTTCGCAGAAGATCTCCGCGCGGATACGGACGATATCCTTCTTTTCGGTGAACTCCTCGATGGTGACGGCGATCCCGTGCGGGATCTCTTCCGCGAGCGTGCGAAGCAGTTTTTCACGGATGATCTCGGCGGCGATCTGCCGTTCGGGCATATCGGTTATCTGATCTTCCGGGAAGAACCAGACGCTCTCGGTCAGATAGCGTTCGCACTCGGAGAGGACCGTATCGACCCCGCGCTTGTTCTTCGCGGAGATGGGGATCACGGCGTCGAAATCGTGCCGCTTTGCGTACGCCTCGATGGTCTTTGCGATCTCGGGGGCGTTGACGGTGTCTTCCTTATTGATAACGAGGATCGACGGGGTACGCGAACTCTCGATCTTTCGGATGATCTCGTCCTCGATCTCTCCGACGGCGCCGCGCGGCTCGACGACCAGGATCGCCGCGTCCGAATCCCCGAGCGCGCCGGTAGCCGTCTTCACCATATAATCCCCGAGTTTGGTCCGGGGACGGTGGACGCCGGGCGTATCGAGAAAGACGAACTGGTCCTCCCCGACCGTATGGATGCCCGTGATGCGGTTGCGCGTCGTTTGCGGGCGCTTTGACGTGATGGCGATCTTCTCACCGAGGATCGCGTTGAGCAGGGTCGATTTCCCCACGTTCGGACGCCCGACGATGGCAATAAACGCCGTTCTTTTCATATCTGTACTTCCTTTATCGGGATGCGGACGGGGTCACTCCCACTCGCCCGTTTTGATCGCGTTCACGATCTCTTTCTGGCGGGCGAACATCTCGTCCTCGTCCGCCTGCGACGTTTCGTGATCGTACCCGAGCAGATGCAGGGTCGAATGGACCGTGAGGAACGAGACTTCTTCTTCAAGCGTGTTGCCTATCTTCTCGCCCTGTTCCTTCGCCCGTTCGAGCGAGATCACGATATCTCCGAGCAGGACCGGCGTGTCGGGGGTCGTGTACGCCTCTCCCTTCTCGTAGATCGGGAAAGAGAGAACGTCGGTCGGCGCGTCCTTCTTTCTGTATTCGGCGTTCAGCCCCCTGATATGTTCGTCGTCGCAGAACGTGACCGAGACTTCCGCGTCGCGGAAGAACTCCTCGTGCTTCAGCGTGGCGTCGATCGCCGTGCGGACGGCGCTTTTCAGGGCGAAGCCGACCCTTACCGGGACGTTTTCGGCGGAAAAGTCGATCGTGAGCGACGGTCCCTCGGGCTTGTAGTGTACGGTCTTTTTCATCCTTTTTTCTCCTCGGAGAAACGTCTTGCGGAGAAGGTCCGCGCCGATTCGTTCTTCCGTTCTCTTTCGTATTTGTCGTACGCCGTGATGATCTTCTGCACCAGCGGATGACGGACGACGTCGCGCTCGGTGAACTGATGCACCGCGATCCCCTCGATCCCGCGGAGGATCTTGGTCGCGACGGCAAGTCCGCTCTTCTTCCCGAACGGAAGGTCGGTCTGGCTCGGGTCGCCGGTGACGACGATCCGGGAATTGTTGCCCAGCCGCGTCAAAAACATCTTCATCTGTTCTGCCGTCGTATTCTGCGCCTCGTCGAGGATGATGAACGAATCGTCAAGCGTCCGTCCTCTCATATAGGCGAGCGGCGCGATCTCAATGGTGTTGCGTTCGAGATGTCTCTGGTAGTTCTCGGCGCCGAACATATCGTGCAGCGAATCGTAGAGCGGACGGAGATAGGGGTCGATCTTGCTCTGCAGATCTCCGGGCAGAAAGCCGAGTTTCTCCCCCGCCTCGACCGCGGGTCGGGTCAGGATGATGCGCGAGACCTTCTTGTTCCGGAGCGCCTCGACCGCCATCGCGACGGCGAGAAACGTCTTACCCGTTCCGGCGGGTCCGACGCCGATCGTGACCGTGTTTTTTCGGATCGCGTCGACGTATTTCTTCTGTCCGACGGTCTTCGGACGGATGGGTTTTCCCTTCATGGTCACGCAGATCACGTCGGAGAGCGAGCCGAGATCCTCCGCCTCTCCGCTCTCGACGGACGAAATGACGTAGGCGACGCTCCCCTCGGAGAGCGTGTCTCCGTCGGCGGTCATCCGTTTCAGATATTCGAGCGTTTCGACGGCGAGCCGCACTCCCTCGGGGTTTTGTCCCGTGACGCAGATCACGTCCCCGGTACCGTTCCGATCCGCGCCTTTGTTCGCGATCCGGACGCCGAACTTTTCCTCAATGGCTTTGACGTTCGCGTCGCAGGTGCCGAAGATGACGGAGGTGACCGCCTCGGACGACGTGGTGACGATTTTTTCGGGCATAACTGCTCCTATCTTTTCTTATAATATTCCACTATTTATTGTACTCGTTTCTCGAATCAAATGCAAGGGGTTGCGCAATATTTATCAAATATTCCGTCTTTGCCGTCGCGGTATATCCACCATCTTCGAAACAACCCGAGACGTCCTTTTTCAAGAGTTCTCCCTCGGAGAGCGCCTCCCGGATGATCCAGCCCAGCCGTCGGAACGCGTTTTCAACGGCTTGCGCTTCCGTACGTTCGACGGTCTCGGTCACGGTTACCGTGGAATATCCCACGCGTAAAGAAAACGGGAGAACGACCCCGCCGGGGAGGATCCATTCCTTGTAGGCAGACGCGTCTTCCCCGCCGCCGATCGAAAAAAGTTCCTCCCCGAACATCCGGAGCGAAAACGAAACGGGACGGCGCCTGACCGTCGTTTTGATCTCCTCGGTCAGAGCCGCGGTCGCGCGAAACTCGGACGATACCCGCGCCGTCACTTGACCGGACGCGCGTACCGTCCCGCCGGGGGTGACTCCGCTGATCAAAAGATCCCCTTTCCGCACCGTCTGCCCCGGAGATACGACCGCGACGCCTGCCGACGGCTCGACCGCAACGATCACGCCGTCGCAGGACGCGACGAGATTGACCCCCGCGCTCTCAAGCGAGACCGGCGCGTGACCCTCCCCGCTCCGACCGATCCATTCCACGTTTGCCGTCACGCCCGAGAGCGACACGTTGACGGATGAGAACAATTCGTCGTTTGAAAGACACGCCGACGAGATCGCCTCGCCCGACACGTCCTTTTTCCGCATCCCGGGGCGCAATCCCGCCTCGTAGAGGGCGGCGCGGACCTTATCCTCGTCGATCGAGCCGTTCCCCGCGATCTTGATCTCCCAGACGCGCGAACGCGCAAAGAGGAACAGAAGAAAGACCGTAACGAGCCCGATCAGTATTCCGGGACGCAGCACGGCCGCGCAAAGCAACGCCGGAAAACCGCGGAGCGGTCCGAATCGCGCTTCGACGCCGTTTTCTTTCAGATACGCCCCGATCTTTTTCGCCTCTCGCGCACCGACGAATACCGTGGTCGAAGCGCCGTCGGAGATCACCTCGGCGGGAACGTTTTCTTTGAGAAGATAATCGGTCAGCCGTTTCGCGCCCTCGCCCCGCGTTTCGATCTCCCGCCAACCGAACAGCCGGTCAAACACGCGCACCGTCCGCATCCCCCTTGCCTTTTTCCCGTGAAACGCCGAGGATCCTGCCGCACACTTCGACGCACCCCGAGCGGTAGGTCAGAACGGCGAGGTTTTCCCCGTAGACCGCGATCACCTCTCCCCCGGTCCGGAAACGCCTGCATTTCGCTTCGTATTCTCCGAACGATTCGACCCCGTACAGATAGAGCGCGTCGGCGCCGTTCCGTTTCGATTCCCATTCCACGCGGAATCCGCCACCCTTCGCCGCTCTCGAACAGGCATTCTTCATCTTTTTACGCCTCCCGTCATAGTATTCGCTACATCCTATGAAACCGGGAGGCGGCGCATGATGGAGAGCAGGACGGCAAAGAGCGGCGGCGACAAAGCGATCTTCCTGCTTACCCTCGCCGCTTTCCTTGCGATCCTGCTTATGCCCGACCTCGCGCGGGAGGGGATGCGCTCCGGGCTTCTTCTCACGGCGCACGCGGTGATCCCGTCGGTCTTCCCCTCGCTTGTCCTGACCGATCTTCTGTTCTCGTGCGATACGGCGGCGATCGAGAATTCGGTCGGGCGGGTCTTCTCCCGTCTGTTCCGCGTTTCCGAGCGCGGTGCGGTCTCCTGGATCGCCGGTCTTATCGCGGGGTTTCCCGTCGGGGCGATCACCGTCGCAAACGACGTTCGCGCGGGACGGCTGACAAAAGAGGAGGGCGAATATCTGCTGTCGTTCGTCACCAACACGGGTCCCGCGTTTGTCGTCGGCGGCGTCGGGCTCGGGATCTTCGGCTCGGTTGGCGTCGGGTGGGCGCTCTATCTTTTGCAGATACCCGTCTCGATCGTCGTCGGTCTGCTCTTCCGACCGCGGACGCGCGCAAGGGTAAAAGAATACGTCCGGGAAACCCGGCAAGCGCCAGACTTCGTTTCAGCCGTTGCCCGCGCGTCCGACAACTGCGTGCGGATCGCCGGTTTCGTTTGTTTCTTCTCGGTTTTATCGGCGTTATTCTCGCGTATGCTCCCGGGCGGTCTTCCCGGCGCTGTCGTCTCGGTCATTTTCGAGGTCGGGAACGGCGCCGTTCAAGCCGCGCGTCTTGCCGCTCCGATCCCCGCAATCCCGCTTACCGCCCTTGCGGTTTGTTTCTCCGGGCTTTCGGTCGTCTCACAGTCCGCCGCTGCCGTTTCGGGTACGGGGATGCGGATCCGCACGTTTCTTGCAGGCAAGATCACGGCGGGCGCGGTCGGTTTTATCTTGTCTTTTATCCTTTTCTTGACAAAGTGAAAATAGTATGATAAAATCGAATCAAACGGGAGGTGGAAAGATATGCCGTTCGGAAAGAAAAAGTACGCGGATCCCGACTATACGCATTGCTGCGTATTCTGCGAATACGCGCTCTCCGAGGAGGGAGACGAACAGATCGTCCGCTGTATGCGCAGGCGAAAAAAGCCGGAACGCTCGGGCGGTTTCGCCTGCAAGCATTTCCGCTACGACCTTCTGAAACACAAACCGGTGAAGAAAAAGCCGTCGGAACCGCTCGACGAGGATCTGCGCGGACTCTGATTTGCTCAAAAACGGCTTCCTCGCTTTACGAGGGAGCCGTTTTTTTGTTTTGTTTTTCTTTTTATTGTATTTCCTGACTCATCGTCCGGAAAACTTCCGTATCGAAGAACTCGTTGATCGAAATACCAAACCCGTCGCACAACATTTTCAACGTTACGACGCCGGGATTTTTGCTTTTTCCATACAGAATGTTTTTGATCGTTGACGGAGCAACGCCGGATTCCATCGCCAATTTGTATATCGTGTAATTCTTCTGCTCACACAGTTCCAGAATACGATTCTTTACTGCCTCGTACATTTGATCTCCCCCACTTTCACAGATTATTGTCCGTTTCATCAAATTCTAACAAAAAACTATTGACAAGTAGGGCTATATATGATACAATAGGGCTAAATAAAAACCACAATCAGGAGGAAACCACAATGAGCGACGTTCAAAAATACCTGAAAATTGGTCTCCAATCTTATCACGAAAAACAAGTTGAGGAATTTGAAAAGAACATCGATTTGGCTTATGAAGCAGATCCGGAAAACAAGGAAGTTTGTTTCTATAAGTATCGGCTTGCTCTTTACGGATCGGAATCCCAAAATCTCTTATCAAACTTTGCTTCTGAGGTCGATTGCTTAATTCCCGCCATCAAATCCATTCTTGCCTCCGAGCTTTCTGATGATGATAAAAGTAGCCGTATCATAACTGTACTGGTTATGAATCAAAAAGCTTACGAATTTACAAATCATGAGATTTCTGTAATATTAAAGGCAGAAGATGATTCCGTCTCATTTAACGATTGGGAAGCATTTTGGTTCGATTCATTCAACAGACTCAAGAATCTAATCGATAACGATTTGCCAAATGTGTTGGATGCGGAAGCTTTTAAACCGATCCTTAACTCTTTTTCCGTTGATTACTCAGAATTAGCCATCGGCTATCGTCACGATTACAGTTGCTACGTTAAACTTGTGAACAAAACCGATTCTTGGTGGGTCACAGAAAAGATCGCTCTCATAAAAAAGCGCAATGCAGATTACGTTGCACCGGAATTTAAGCCCTTCCCTAAGAATTTCATTATGAAATGGTTTGCGCAAGAAAAGCATTACTCTGATTTCGTAAACTGCGATAAAAATCTCGGTATCGGTGAATAAAAGGAACAGAATCGTATAACACACCATTCCACATTTTCTCTGATCGAACGCCGTGTTTTGTGAAAAGAGCGCGGTTTACGATACGGTTTCTTTAAAAAAATACAGAAAGGAGTATTGAAATGATTTCCGTTGCGGTTCAGAACGGTTCCTTCGTCAACGTATACAACGAAAGGAACTGCTTGATCATGTCCAGACCTGGAACCTTGGTCGGCTACACCAGTAATACCATAAGCATAAAAAACAGTAACGGTAGCGTGCAAACCTTCAATGAAAACGGCATTATGATCTCAATGCACTAATCAATAAAACGGCACCCCCCGAATGACTCGGGGGGTGCCGTTTTATTATTACGGATTATTTCTTCAACCTGTCTTCGAGGGCGTTCAGTTCGTCGTAGAGTTCTTTCGGAACGCGGCTGCCGACCTGGGCGTAGAACTCGCGGATGCCGGCGACGTCCTCCAGCCAGAGTTTCGCGTCGACGTCGAGCAGTCCTTCGACCACCTTTTCGTCGAGATCAAGCCCCTCGAGGTCGAGGTCCTTGACGAAGGGAACGTAGCCGATCGGGGTGGTCTTCGCGTCGACCTTGCCTTCGCAGCGGGCGAGGATCCACATCAGGACGCGCATATTCTCGCCGTAGCCCGGCCAGATGAAATGCCCCTCCTCGTCGGTGCGGAACCAGTTGACGTGGAAGATCTTCGGGGGATTCGGGATCATCTTGCCCATATCGAGCCAATGTCCCCAATAGTCGCCCATATCGTAGCCGACGAACGGACGCATCGCCATCGGATCGCGACGAACTACGCCGACGGCGCCCGACGCTGCGGCGGTAGTCTCCGACGCCATGATCGAGCCGACGAAGGTACCGTTCTGCCACGAAGTGGACTGATAGACCAGCGGAGCGGTCTTCGCGCGTCTGCCGCCGAAGACGATCGCGGAGATCGGAACGCCCGCGGGGTCGTTGAACTTATCGGAGAGACAAGGACAGTTCACAGCCATCGCGGTAAAGCGGGAGTTCGGATGCGCGCCCTTCGATCCGTCGGACGCGTCCCACTTCTCGCCCTTCCAGTTGAGGGCGTTCTTCGGAGGATTCTTGTCGAGCCCCTCCCACCAGACCGTCTCGTTGTCGAGATTCTCGACGACGTTGGTGAAGATGGTGTTCTTCCTGGTCGTGGCGAGCGCGTTGGGGTTGGACTTTTCGTTGGTGCCGGGCGCCACGCCGAAGAAGCCGTTTTCGGGGTTGACCGCCCACAGACGTCCGTCCTTGCCGATCCGGAGCCATGCGATATCGTCTCCGACCGTCCAGACCTTGAAGCCCTTCTTCTTATAGATCTCGGGCGGGATCAGCATCGCGAGGTTGGTCTTTCCGCACGCGGACGGAAACGCGGCGCAGACGTATTTGATCTCGCCGTCGGGGTACTCGATGCCGAGGATCAGCATATGTTCCGCCATCCAGCCCTCTTTTCTGCCGAGGTAGGAGGCGATACGGAGAGCAAAGCACTTTTTGCCGAGCAGGACGTTTCCGCCGTAGCCGGAGTTGACCGACCAGATGGTGTTATCCTCGGGGAAATGGCAGATGTAACGGTTCTCCTCGTCGAGCTGCGCCTTCGCGTGCAGACCCTTGATGAAGCCGGGATCGTCGCCCAGCGCGTCAAGGACGTTCTTGCCCACGCGGGTCATGATCAGCATATTCAGAACGACGTAGATCGAATCGGTCAGCTCGATCCCGTATTTCGCGAAATCCGAGCCCACGATGCCCATCGAGTACGGGATGACGTACATGGTCTTCCCCTCCATCGCTCCGTCGTAGAGTTTGGAGAGTTTGGCGTAGCACTCTTTCGGATCCATCCAGTTGTTGATATTTCCGGCGTCCTCCTTTTTGCGGGTGCAGATGAAGGTGCGGCCCTCGACGCGAGCGACGTCGTTGATCGCGGTCCTGTGCAGATAGCACCCCGGGAGAAGCTCCTGATTCAGTTTGGTCAGCTCGCCGGTGGAACACGCTTCGCTGCGCAGTTCCTCCGCCTGCTGTTCGGTCCCGTCGATCCAGACGATCTTGGCGGGACGGGTCATCTTCGCCATCTCGTCGATCCAGTTCAGGACGTAACGGTTTTGGGTCATTGTCGCGGACATGGTATATGCTCTCCTTTTATAAAAAATACACTCTGAGCAGCAATCCAATTTACTGCGATTATATTATATCATCAATGGAACGGATTTGCAACCGATACAAAGAAAAATTTTTAAAAAAACGCTTGCGCGGAGCGGAGTGGTGGCGATCCAAAAACGGCGGCTCCCGGATGAAACGTCAAAAGTCCGAAAACACAAGAAACGACGGCGTTTTTCGGCACAAGAAAAAAACGAAACGCAAGCATAATCGACAGACCTTTGGAGCAAATTTTGAAAATGCGGTACCGCGACGGAAAAAGTTTGTCCACTTTATCACTTGCACAAATTGGCAAATTATGGTAGAATGGTAACAGCCGAATCCGAAAATCGGTGATCAGGAAAAAGGAGAAAGAAAAAATGGAAAAAGACATTAAAGTACTCATTGCGGATGAAAGCGCCGAATTCAGACGTCAGGTCAGGGACTCTTTGATCCGCTCGGGATACCGCTTGCCCGACGAAGCCGCCAACGGAGAGGAAGCTCTCCAGAAGATCCGCCGCACACACCCGGACGTCGTGATCGTCGACCTCTGGCTCTCAAAACTCGACGGGATCGGGCTGATCCGAAAAACGAAGGAGAACGTAGGATCGTCGGAGCGCCCTCCCGTAACCATCCTCGTCTCGCTCGTCGGCAATACGGCGGCTTTTATGGACGCGACGGCGGCGGGCGCGGACCTGTGTTTACTGAAACCCGTCAACTACGCGAGCCTGATCGATCACATTGCTTCCCTTGTCTCTTCGCGGCGGGGCGACGCCAACCGCGGAGAACTGCGTCCCGACGCGCTGCCCGATATCGAGGCGCAGGTCACGAAGATCATTCACCAGATCGGCGTTCCCGCGCACATCAAGGGTTATCAGTACCTCAGGACCGCGATCATGCTGACCATCGCGGACAACGAGATCATTAACTCGGTGACCAAGATCCTGTACCCCACCGTCGCGAAGAAGTATCAGACCACGACCTCCCGCGTCGAACGCGCCATCCGTCACGCTATCGAGGTCGCTTGGGACCGCGGCGACGTCGACACGCTGAACTCCTATTTCGGTTATACGGTGCAGAACAACCGCGGAAAGCCGACCAACTCGGAGTTTATCGCGATGATCGCGGACCATCTTCGTCTCAAATACAAACTTTACAAATAAAACTCGGGAGAGCGGTTCCGCTCTCCCGACGTTTTATTAAAGTTTCGATTTCTTCTTTCGTTTGACGATAACGACGGTGATCTCGGTCAGCGTGAACAGAGCGAACGCGCCGACGGGGATGATCCAGCCGTACTTTTGCCCCCACGTCTTCGGGGGCGGGGCGTCCGCCTCACGGTAAACGATCTTCTCGGACGAGCCGAGCCGTACCCGGTCGACCGATATCTGCTCGACCGTGACGGTATCCCCCGGCTTCAGCTCCTTTCCGGTCACGCGCAGATGCACGGGAGAGACGAACGCGGTGCTGCATTTTCTGCCGTTCAGATACACGACGCTCCACTCGGTAAAGTTCGTTCCCGTCACGAGGAAGGTCTTTTCCCCGAGAGGCGATACCGACGTCGCCTTGATCTCGTTCACGCCCATTTGCATATCCTTGATCTCGTAGCGCTCGGTTTTGCCGTAGGCGTATTTCTTGCCGTTGACGAGATCGTATTCAAGAAGACGGAGTTCGTCCGAGTAGTCCTCTTTCCCGGCGGCGAGTTCGGTCTGATGCAGACGGAAGACGGTCCCGCGCGAGATCCCGACCTTCGAGAGCGCGTACGCCGAGAGTTGGTAGGAGGCAAGGTCGCGCTCCTCCCGCGGAAGGGGCGTGTTGGTCCAGATCACGTAGTCGGTCTGATACATATTGCCCGAGGCGAAGTCCTCCGGCTTCAGCGCCATACTCGGAAGATGGTCGCCGTACATCACGATCATGACCTCTTCCCCGAACGATTCATAAGAGAGGGCGGCGGTCAGTTCGCGGAGGAAATCGTCCATTTCCTTCAACTGGTTGACGTAGTAGATCAGAGAGGCAAGCGTATCTTCCTCGATGGACGAGGAAGAAGCCGTGATGACGGGGTCGTCTGCCGGGACGTACTTCCCGTGTCCCTGGACCGAAATGGTCAAAACCACGTCGCGCCCCTCGGTCGAGTGCAGCGCGTCGAGGATCTCGCGCGTCAGGATCTTATCCTTCGCCCAACCGAGCTGATTGTACTCCAGACCGTTCATATACTCGATCGGCGTGAAACTGTCGAATCCGAGCGAGGCGTAGGCGACGTTGCGGGCGTAGAAGGTCGCGGAGTAGTTGTGGATGGCGTGCGACCCGTACCCGAGTTCCCCGAGAACGTAGGCGACGGATTCGCAGCTCTCGCGCTGTAAAAACGACTTGTAGGGGTATTCTCCCGTCCCGAAATCGTGATGGCTCATACCGGTCACCAGTTCGAATTCGGTGTTCGCCGTCCCCGCACCGATGGTCGGAACGGTAAGAAGCCCGGATGAATACGTCTCTTTCAGTTCCGTAAAATACGGGATGGGATTCTCCGAAAAGGTCACGTCGGCAAGCCGCCCGACGTCAAAGAAGGATTCGAGCTGCAGGATGACGACGTTCGGCTCCGAGTCCGCTTTAACGGGGGTCTCGCGGTCGATCCGGGCGGTCAGTTCGTCGACCGCGTTCCGCGAGTAGCCGTCGGGCTTGTTCACGCCGCGGTCGAAGATACTGCAGGTAAAACAGTAGGTAAACCCGTACCGGTCGTAGGATTCGGTCAGGTTCGAGAAGGCGTAGGGATAATAGCCGAGCAGATTGAGCGGCACGATCAGCCCGAAGGAGATCAGAGCCGAGAGCCCGATGCCGATCAGGGCGCGCTTCAGCATCACCTTCCGGCTCTTTGTCTTGATGGACAGCACCACGATCCCGGCAAGCGCCGCTATGATCGCGAGAGAGATCAATATGATCTGCCAGACCTTCATATAGATCGTGATGATCCCGAGCCCCGTCCGGATGATCGAGAAATCGACCGCCTCAAACGGCGCGGTGCGGATCACGACCAAAACGGCGTTGGTGATCGCCATCGAGAGCCAGAGGATCCCGAAAAGGCAGTAAATAAAGATCTTTTTCGGGAACAGGGGCGCAAGAGACAGCGTAAGGAAAATGACCGCCCATCCCGCAAGGAAAAAGTGCGGGCTGTGAATTAGGAACGATACCGCGGAGATAAGCGACCTACGGCTGATGATCTCCATCACGAAGTTCAGGACCAGCGCGATCAGGGCGGATTCCTGTATGGGATGACGGTTCAGATACGCAAAAAAGCCGCGCCGATCCTGCTCGTCCACGGTGTCTTTCTTCTTATCGACACGCTCTTTTTTCAAGGAAACACTTCCTTTCTTTTAAAGGTAATACCGGGCGACGGTGGAAACGGCAAACGCGTCGTCGGAGTCAAACGCCGAAGCCGCTTTTTCGGCGGAGACAAGGTCGGAAAACACGCCGAATACGGCGGCGCCGCTCCCGCTCATCAGGGCGTCTTTCGCGCCGAGGGAGATAAGACGCGCCTTTCTCTCTTTGATCTCTGGATGATCCGGGAAAACGGAAGACTCAAAATCGTTGAACAGAGCAACGCTTTCGCCGCGGGCAAGGGCTTTCAGTTCCGCCCTCGAACGCTCGGGCAAAGCGTCGTTTTGTTTTTCACGCAGATCGTCGAGCGCACGGTAGGCGGCGGGGGTGGAAACGCGATCCTTCCCCATCACGACGGTATAAAAGCGGTACGCGGGGTCGGACACGGGATCGATCAACTCTCCGCGCCCCGAACAGATCGCCGTCCCGCCGAAAAGACAGAACGCGACGTCGGAGCCGAGGGTCGCCGCGACCAGCGCAAGGCGGTCGGCGGAAAACGGTCGGTCGACCATCCGGTTCAGGGCGCGAAGGGTCGCCGCGGCGTCCGCGCTCCCACCCCCGAGCCCCGCCTCGGTCGGGATGTTCTTTGCAAGAGAAATCAGGATCGGAAAACGCTCGCCGTAGGCGTCGAAATACGCTTCCGCGGCGCGGACGACCAGGTTGGAGGGGTCTTCCGGGACGGCATATTTCCCCGAAATCGACAATTTAATTTCGGGCAGAAGCGCTTTTCCAATCGAAACGGTCAGTTTGTCGCAGAGCGAGACGGTCTCCATCAAAGTTACGATATCGTGATAACCGTCCGTCCGTTTTCGTCCCACCGACAGCGTCAGATTGACCTTCGCCGGGGCGATCTCCGTCACCTGTTCGCGTTTCATATCAGAGCGGTTTGCCGTTCTCGTCGACGATATAGTGCGCGCCGACGCTGTGCTTGCGTTCGAGAGCCGACGAAACGATAGCGTCCGCTACGGTGACCATATTGAACAGTTCGAACTCCTCAACGGTCTGCAGCGTCGCCTCGTCCATTTCGCGGAACATCTTGTCGATCTCGGCTTTCGCGTAGAGCAGCCCTTCCCTCGTTTTGACCGCTCCCGCGTATTTGCTCATCAGTTTGCGGAGCATTTCGTGTCTGCCGGAGATCCCGGCGCGCGAGATGATCCCGCCGTCGGTCGGCGCTTCACCCGTGATCCTGATCTTATCGGGACCCTTGCGCGTACACTCGTCGATATGACGCGCGACGCGGCGCCCGAACACCAGGCATTCCAGCATGGAGTTGCTCGCCAGACGGTTGGCGCCGTGGATGCCCGTGCAGGCGCACTCGCCCGCGGCGTAAAGCCCGTCGATATTGGTCATACCGTTCAGGTCCGCGACGATCCCGCCCATAAAGTAGTGCTGCGCGGGATGGATCGGGATGGGCTGCGACGGGACGTCGATCCCCTCCTCCTTACATCTGGCGTAGATGGTCGGGAAACGGTGGGAGAAGAACTCCTCCGTCATCTTCGATACGTCGAGCAGCGCGTATTCGTCGCCCGTTCTTTCCATATCGGCAAGGATCGCGCGCGTCACGATGTCGCGCGGAGCAAGATCCTTCAGCCGGTGGACGTTCTCCATGATCGGTTCGCCCCGCAGGTTGAGGAGCGTGCCGCCTTCGCCGCGCACCGCCTCGCTGATGAGGAAGAGCCGGCTCTTGTCGCGGTGGGAGATCAGAGTCGTCGGATGGAACTGCACCATCTCCATAAGGTCGGTCTTAACGCCCGCGCGGATGCCCGCCGCGATGCCGTCTCCGATCGAGCCGCGCGGATTGGTGGTATAGCGGTAAATATGCCCGATCCCGCCCGTCGCGAGCAGGATATTCGAGCAGACGACGATCTTCGGCGCGCCGTCGTAGATCAGGGCGCCCACGACCGCGTTGTTTTCGGTCAGTACGTCGATCAGATAGGAACTGAAGCGTACCTCGATATTCGGACGGTCCATTACCAGCTGACCGAGACGCTTGGTGGTCTCGCGCCCCGTGGCGTCGCCGCCGCAATGCACGATCCGGCGGCAGGAGTGACCGCCCTCGCGCCCGATCTGCAGTTCCCCCTCCGGGTTGGTGTCGAACGGAACGTCCATTTCGACAAGTTCGCGGATGTTCTCGGGTCCCTCGGAGACCAGAACGCGCACCGCCTCCTCGTTGCAGAGACCCGCTCCCGCTTCAAGGGTATCTGCGACGTGCGATTCAATGTTGTCGGTGGGAGAAATGACCGCGGCGATCCCGCCCTGTGCGAGCCAGGAATTGCTCTTTTCGATCTTATCGGTCTTGGTGATGACCATACAGGAGAGCGACTCGGAGATATGCAGCGCGGCGTAAAGTCCCGCGATCCCGCTCCCGACGATCAGAACGTCGGTCTTGATCTGTTCGAGCCGTTCGGCGTCAAAGTTCAGAAGATAGCGTCTCATTCGATCCCTCTTTCGGCTTCCGGTCAGTTTTTCAGCGAGGTGAACTTCAGGCTGATGTCCAGCGCCTTGACCGAGTGGGTCAAAGCGCCGATGCTGATGACGTCAACGCCGGTCTGTGCCACTTCCATCAGGTCGCGGCGTCCCATATTCCCCGACGCCTCGGTGATGGCGCGGCCCGCGATGATCCCGACCGCCTCTTTCATCATGGGGCAATCCATATTGTCGAGCATAATGATATCCGCTCCGGCGGCGACCGCCTCGCGGACCTGATCGAGCGTTTCGGTCTCGACCTCGATCTTGAGGGTATGGGGGGCGCGGAGACGGGCGGAATTGATTGCCGCCGTGATGCCGCCCGCTGCGACGATGTGGTTGTCCTTGATCAGGATACCGTCGGAGAGCCCGAACCTGTGGCTTGCGCCTCCGCCGATCCGGACGGCGTATTTTTCAAGGATACGGAGACCCGGCGTGGTCTTTCTCGTCTCGGTGATGCGCACCTTGGTCCCCGCGACGGCTTCCACGGCTTTGCGCGTGCAGGTGGCGATGCCGGACAGGTGCTGCAGAAGGTTCAGACCCACGCGTTCGCCGGACAAGATCGCGACGGCGTTCCCGGAGACGGTCGCGATCACGTCGCCCCGCTTTACAAAATCCCCGTCGGCTGCCTTGGGGGTATATTCCACGTCCGAACCGATGGCGTCGAAGACACGGCGAACGATATCGAGGCCGCAGACGACGCCGTCGTCCTTCATCACGTAGTTACCGGTGATCACGGCGCTCGGGCTGACGGTGGACGCGGTCGTGATATCCCCCGTTCCGATGTCCTCGCGGAGGGCGTTCCTGATCAGTTTTTCGATGTCGTCCGACATAAGGATCTCTTTCATCTTCGGTTTCCTTTTTTCTTTTTTTCGCGGGCGGGATCGCGCGTTTTTGCCGCTTGAACACCCTATTCCCACAGTTTATCACGATAGATTATACACCATTTCTCTCCGGATTGCAACTCCCATTGTGAACAAAACTGTTTTCCCCCGCCGCGTTTTTTTCGGCAAAAGGATTGAAATAACGAAAATATTATTATATAATGGAATCGGCAAAACAAGAAAGGGTCCGTTATGTTCAAGATCCATTGGAACAAAAAGAATACGACCGAGGCGATCTACGCCTGCGCCGTTCTCGCGATCGCGCTGACCGGCATTTCGATCGTCGTGCATATCGGGGTCGTGTACGCGGCGCTCCGCGCGTTTCTGCGCGTGATCTCACCGATCGTATACGGTCTTTCTCTCGCGTACGTTATCAACCCGCTGCTCAAACTGATCGAGCGCCGCGTGATCGGTCCCATCAAGACGAAGAGGGTCCGTATCTCCCCCGTTCTTCGCCGGATCCTCTCTCTTGTGATCTCGTATCTTGTCGTCGCGCTCTTCCTGTTTCTGATCGGACTTCTGATCTTCCCGCAGATCGTCAAGAACTACGGCGTCATCGTCGACAGTACCTCGGATTTCATCCAGAACACGATCCAGCGCTTCAGCGAATCCTTCGGCGTCGATTCGGAGGAGATGATCGCCCGGGTCGGTGAACACACCGCGTCGTTCCTTTCCTACCTCGGCACCATCGGAGCGCAGTTCGCCATCCGGCTGCTCCTGTTCTTCGTCGGCTTCATCATCTCGTTCTTCGTGCTTCTCCATAAGGAACACCTCTGCGCCGCGGTCAAAAAACTGCTCGCGTCGCTGCTCAAGCCCAATCGCTTCAACTCCACGCTGGAAGTCGCGCGGCTCGCAGACCGTACCTTCGGGCGCTTTTTCATCGGCAAGATCTTCGATTCGCTGATCATCGGGGTCATCTCGTTCGTCGTATTCTGGATCTTCCGGATGCCCTACTATCCGCTGCTCGCGGCGGTGATCTGCATCACCAACATCATCCCCTATTTCGGTCCGATCATCGGCGCCGTCCCCTGCGTGATCCTGGTGCTGACCGAGAGCCCCGTGAAAGCCGTCTGGATCGCGGTCATCATCCTTATTATCCAGCAGGTCGACGGCAACGTCATCGGTCCGAAGATCGTCGGAAACGCCATCGGGATCAAGTCGCTCTGGGTGGTCATCTCGATCACCATTTTGGGCAGTTTCTTCGGATTCGTCGGGATGCTGATCGGCGCGCCGCTTTTCAGCGTGCTGTATACCATCGTCAAAGAGCATACAGAACGGCGGCTCGAAAAGCGGAACCTGCCGACCGAGACTGCCGCCTACGCCGACCTCAACCCGATGACGGTATTTGAAGAATCGGTCGGGATGACCCCCGAACACTTCACCGAGACGGTCGAGGCGTCGCTCCCCGCGAAGCGGGACGAACGGGAAGAAAAACTCCCGCCCGCCCTCGATACGCCGACGACCGAAGGAGAGGCGGAGGAAACGCCCGCCGTCCCCGAAGAAACCGAGACCCCGCAGAGCGAAGATCCGACCCCTGAAACCGAGCCGCTCTCCGACGGTGAAACGGAGGGCGAACGATGAAACTCAACAACACGAAGTACAATACCTACGCGGCGTACGCGCTGATCGTCATTTCGTTCGGTCTTCTCTATGCGGCGTTCGTCTTCAATCTTCCCTCCGTGTTCGCGCTGATTTCCTGGTTTTTCGGCAAGATCAAATGCGTTTTCTACGCGATCCTGTTCGCCTTTATCAGCGTGCCGCCCATGCGATTTTTCGAGCGGCTGCTCACCCGGCACGTCTTTAGGACGAAGCGCCGTCTCCCGCTGGCGCGGGTGTTCGCCGTCATCCTCGCGGAACTGCTGCTGCTCGCCGTTCTGTTTCTGTTCGTCTTTTCGATCATCCCGTCGCTCAGCAACAGTTTCACGGAATTGCAGGCGGATCTGAATCCCGCGATCGCCGCATCCCGGGACTGGATCGAGACCAACGTAAAGGAATCGGATATCCTGCTCCCGATCTACGAGTCCCTCGTCGACTATCTCACCGACGTCTTCTCCCCGACGGGAGAACAGTCGCTGACCGCCTTCGCCGCCCGTTACGTCTCGAATATCGCGAACGAGACCTCCGCGATCTTCCTCGGCTTCGTTCTCGCGGCGTACTCTCTGCTCTTCCGGCGGGTCATCACTTCGATCACCTCGAAGATCCTGGTCTCAAGACTGCCCGGCAAGATCTCGACGCGCTTCTACTCGGGGGCGAAACGGACCTACCTCTTCTTTATGGAGTATCTGTCGGTCAAGGTGGTCTCGTCGATCTTCCTTTCGATTCTGACCTATCTTCTCTGCCTGATCTTCGGCGTTCCGTTCCGGGCGCTGATCACCATCCTCGTCTTCGCGTTCGATATGATGCCGGATTTCGGAATGGTCCTGCTCGTCGCGCTGCTTCCCGTCGTGATGGTGATCCTCAACCGTCCGTACGCCCTGCCGCTTTTCCTCATCCTGTTTTTCCTGCATTTGCTCTACTGCATTCTGGCGGAGCCCTTCTTCCTGCGCAAACGGCTGCGCCCGAATATCGGTATGACCATCTGTCTCGCCTTGTTCTTCGGAGGGATCTTCGGCTTTTTCGGGTTCCTGTTCGCGGTGCCGCTCTACGCCTCGCTGCACGCCCTGACCGAGAACTTCGAGACCCGGCGGCTAATGGAACGCGGACGCCCCTTGAACGACGAATACTATCTCTCCCTGACCGAACTGCCCGTTCCCGATCCCGAACCGGAACCCGGACCCGAAGCGGTCGAGCATAAGCCGGACGCCCTATGACCGTTTTTCGGGGCGGTTTACCGATTCATAATATTTTTTATATATCTACTTGACAACATTCCCCTTTTCTGTTATAATTCTAAATCAGCACGGATCATAGATCCTGCTCCTTGCCACAACGCGATTGTGGCCGAATGACCATAAGGAGGTGTATCAAAATGGAGAAAAAGCTCATTTCTTACGAGACTCTGTACGTGATCAACGGTAATCTCTCCGAAGAAGAGATGAAGGAGATCGTTGCAAAGTTCTCGGCGCTCGTTTCCGACAACGGCACGCTGGAGTCGGTCGACGAGTGGGGGAAACGGCGGCTGGCGTACCCGATCAACTATATTCCCGAAGGGTACTACGTCCTCGTTTCCTACAAGAGCGAACCTTCCTTCCCTCGTGAGTTCGAACGCGTCCTCGGCATTACCGACGGCGTCATCCGTTCGATGACCACGAAGAAGATCGAAGGTGCGCAGGCAGCAGCCGCCGCTCCCGCCGTCGTTGCCGAAGAGGCAGTCGCCGCGGAAGCGAAAGCGGAGGAAGCTCCCGCAGCGGAAGAGATCCCCGCCGTCGAGGAAGCGCCCGCGACCGAAGCTGCCGCCGAGCCCGCCGCATCCGAAGACAAAGCCGAATAATCGAAAGGAGACAAACGAACATGGCGAGTTTTAACAAGGCGATCCTGATCGGAAATCTGACCGCTGACCCGGAACTCCGTCAGACGTCGAACTCTATCTCGGTTTGCCGGTTCACCATCGCCGTGAACCGTCGCTTTTCCAAGAATGCCGATCAAAATCAGCAGACCGCTGATTTCATCAACGTCGTCGCGTGGAGAGAACGCGCGGAATTCGTGACCCGGTATTTCAAGAAGGGCCGTCCGATCCTGGTCTGCGGACAGATCCAGTCGAGAAGCTGGACCGATCCCCAGGGCGGCAAGCACTACGCCACCGAAGTCGTGGCGGACGAGCTGTCCTTCGTTGAGAACAAGGCGGACGGATCCGCTCCCGGCGCTCCGGCTTCCGGTCCCGCTTCCGGCGACGCCTACGGAACGCCCGCTTACTCGAACGGCGGCGCTTCCGGGTTTGAAGAGATCCCGAACGACGAATCGCTCCCCTTCTGAGAGAGCCCGTCTTTTCCCCGTCCGCGATGGCTCACAACGGAACGGGACTGAAATCGTGAGCCGGAAAGGTTGTTCAAGATGGACAGAAACGATACGCAGCGCGCTCCTTTCCGCCCCAACCGCAGAAAAAAGAAAGTCTGCGTGTTCTGTGTGGAGAAAGCGCAGGATATCGACTACAAGGACACCGCCCGTCTTCGGAAGTATATCTCCGAGCGCGCGAAGATCCTTCCCCGCCGCGTCTCCGGCACTTGCGCGAAGCATCAGAGAGATCTGACGACCGCGATCAAGCGCGCCCGGTTTATGGCGCTGCTTCCCTACGTGTCCGACTGACATACAGGCGACAAAAAAGACCTTGCGTTTGCAAGGTCTTTTTTGTTCGTCTTTTCGATCTTATTCTTCGACGCGATCCGATTCCGTCGTTTCGGGTTTTTCAACGATTTTGTTCCCTTTGGCGACGCGATCGGTGAAAAAGCGGTAGCAGAGCAACGTGCCCGCGCCGAAAAGCATCGGAAGAAAGCCCGAAAGAACACCGGATAAACAGGACTGATAGTACGCGAAATCGTAATAACTCTTGTAATTCGAATAGTAAGTGTTATAGGGCTCCAGCCTGGTCGGCATTAAAAACGTGACGACGACCAAGACAAGGGAGAACACGGCGATAACGAGCAGCGAGATCATTGCGATCTTTTTCATTTTTTCCCGGGTTTTCTCTTTCCAAAACAGATGGAGGAAGCAGAAAACGAAACAGGCGGCGCAGACGACGAGGACGGCAAGCGAAACGTATGAAAGGATCTGAACATCTTTCCGAAAAGGGTCGCGTGCGATCATCCTGACGCCATTGGACATGAGATCATAATGCGTCATCTGTACGACGCTGACAAGTGAAAAGATCCCGACGAAAACAGAGATGAAACAGAAAGCGAGCGTGCTGCCGACAACGGCTTTTTTCCAATCGTTCATTGATTATCTCCTTTGAAGTTTATACTATTCTGGAGCGCTTGCCGCCGGAAAGAAAGCTCCGGATGCTTTGGCAGATATCGTCGAGGCACCGTACCCGCGCTTCGTAGGCGCCCCACGCCATGTGCGGGGTGAAAATCGCGCGGTCGGAATCCGCAAGGGAGGAAAACGGATGATCCTTCGCCATCGGCTCCGCGGCGTACACGTCCGAGCCGATCCCGCCGAGTTTGCCCCGGGACAGCGCCTCCGCGACGGCTTTTTCGTCCCAGACACCGCCCCGCGCCGCGTTGACCACGATCGCGTCGGGTTTCATAAGAGACAGCCGTTCGCGGGAGAGCAGATCGCGGGTCCCCTCGTTCAGGGGAACGTGCAGGGTCACGACGTCCGACTGCCGCAGCAGTTCGTCGAGCGGCAAAACCTCGTCGGGCTCGTCTCCCGTCGGGCGGCTGCGCGTGCAGACGACTCTGCACCCGAGCGCGTTTGCGACGGCGGCGACCTTCCGTCCGATATTCCCGTAGCCGACGACGCCCCAGGTCTTGCCCGCCAGTTCGTGATAGACCGGCTCCAGACGGTTGTGCGCCGTTCCCGCGGAATAACGCCCCGAACGGACGTACTCGTCGTATTCCCGAAGATGCGAGAACAGAGACAGGACCAAAGAGAGCGTGATCTGCGCCACGCTGTCGGTCGAGTAGCCGACCACGTTGCAAACTCCGATCCCCGCCGTCCGGCAAAACGCCGTGTCGACGTTATCAAACCCCGTCGCGGTGATGCAGATCAGTTTCAGTTTCTTCGCTCCCGCGAGGTTGTCGCACCCGAGTTTCACCTTGTTCAGGACGGCGATATCGGCGTCGGAGATCCGCTCGGGGACCAGTTCCG
>CACZAZ010000012.1 GCA_902779285.1 uncultured Ruminococcus sp. | reverse complement strand
GTATCAGGCGGCGTCTGCGCACCAAAAGGCTTTAGGGCTGCCGGTCTGCACTGCGGTATCCGCGGCACTTCCGACAAGAAGGATCTGGCACTGATCGTCAGTGATGTGCGCGCTTCGGCGGCAGCTGTATATACGACTAATAAAGTCAAAGGTGCGCCGCTGACCGTGACAAAGAATCATATCTCTGACGGATACGCGCAGGCGGTGATCTGCAACAGCGGAAACGCAAATACCTGCAATGCGGACGGCATTGAGATCGCTGAAGCGATGAGTGCTCTGGCATCGGATGTCACACATGTTGATTCGTCAGATGTCATTATCGGGTCAACAGGCCTCGGCGGTATCGCGAAGGGAAGCGGTATGATCCATCCGAATATGGCCACTATGCTGGTCTTTCTGACGACGGACGCAGCCATCAGCCCGGCTATGCTTCAAAAAGCACTGTCTGCCGATATCCCTGAAACATTTAATATGATCTCGGTCGACGGCGATACATCGACGAATGACACTGTGGCCATCATGGCAAACGGACTGGCAGGTAATCCCGAGATCACAGAGGAAGGTGAAGATTACGATACATTTCTCGCTGCATTGCATGAACTGATGAGTGACCTGTGCCGGCGCATTGCGGCTGACGGCGAGGGAGCGTCTAAGCTATTGACCTGTATACTGACCGGCGCAGCCGATCATGAGACGGCCAGAAAGGTCGCGAAAACAGTGATCTGCTCAAGTCTTGTCAAGGCGGCCATGTACGGCGGAGATGCCAACTGGGGACGCGTGCTGTGCGCGATCGGTTACAGCCCTGCCGAGGTGGATGTGACGAAAGTGGAAGTGGGATTCAGATCAACGGGCGGTCTCGTGTATGTGTGCAGAGACGGTGCCGGAATACCGTTCTCCGAGGAGGAAGCGGCCAGTGTGCTTGCTGCTGACGAGATCGAGATCCTAATTGATCTGCACGACGGAAATGAGTCCGCGACAGCCTGGGGCTGTGATCTGACACACGAGTATGTGTCGATCAACGCGGATTACCGGACATAAAGGGGAGCAAGGAGGTTATGATGAGCAAGCTGAGTATTTCAAATATGGAGCGGGCGGAAGTTCTGACACAGGCGCTGCCCTACATCAAAAAATACACGGGAGAAACGATCGTCATCAAATACGGCGGCAATGCCATGATCAATGAGGCGCTCAAAGAGCAGGTGATGGAAGATATCGTTCTGCTCCAGCTCATTGGCGTCAATGTTGTCCTCGTGCACGGCGGCGGACCTGACGTGTCAGAGGCGATGGAAAAGATGGGCAAGGAACCAGTCTTTGTCGATGGTCTGCGCGTCACGGATCAGGAGACGATGGACATCGTCCAGATGGTGCTCGCGGGCAAGATCAACAAGACGCTTGTCAATCTGCTCGAGATGAAGGGCGGTAAGGCGATGGGAATCTCCGGCCTTGACGGCAGCCTTCTGCGGGCGCATATGAAGAATGATAAACTGGGGCTTGTCGGTAAAATCGATAAAGTGAATATCGGCGCGGTGACAGATCTGCTCGAGCAGGGTTATATCCCGGTCGTCTCAACGATTGCATGGGGGCACGGAGGAAAGGTGTTCAATATTAACGGAGATACCGCGGCAGCATATATTGCCGGGGCTTTGGGTGCAAAACGTATGATTATGCTGACGGATATCGAAGGTATTCTGATGGACAAGAATGATCCCGACACCCTGATTCCTGAGATGAGCGTCGAAGAGCTGCAGGATCTGTGTGAGAGCGAGCACATATCGGGAGGAATGGTTCCTAAGGTCGAGAGCTGTCTCGAAGCGATCAGCCGCGGGACTGACAAAGTCATTATTCTGGACGGACGTGTACCGCACTCCATTCTGATGGAGCTTCTGACGAACGAAGGTGCCGGCACGATGATTTATCCGGAGGAAGCATAAATGGAAGAGAAAATGATGACCGCTGAACAGTGGAAAGAACTGGACAAACAGTATATCGCAGGTACATACGCGCGCTTTCCGATCATCGCCGAAAAGGGAGAGGGTGCGGTTCTGACTGATATTGACGGTAAACAGTATATCGATCTGGGAGCAGGCATCGGAGTTACGGCTTTCGGTTATCTGGATCCGGAGTGGAAGAAAGCGGTCCTTGACCAGTTGGACAAGATTCAGCATACATCCAATCTATATTATACCCAGCCGTGTATCACACTTGCAAAGATGCTGTGTGAGCGCACCGGGATGAGCAAGGTGTTTTTCAGCAACTCCGGCGCTGAAGCCAATGAGTGTGCGATCAAGGCTGCGCGTAAATACGCAGTGCAGAAAAAAGGCGCTGAATACACAACGATCATCACACTCAAAGAGAGTTTTCACGGCAGGACCCTGACCACCCTCGCCGCGACGGGACAGGATCACTACCACGAACTCTATCAACCCCTGACCCCGGGCTTCGCGTCGATCACCCCGAACGCGGGGACCGACGAACTCGACGCGCTGCACGAAAAGACGCCCGTCGCCGCGGTGATGATCGAGTGCGTCCAGGGGGAGGGCGGCGTGCTTCCGCTCGAGCCCGATTTCATCCGCGCGGTCTCCGCGTGGTGCAAAAAAACCGACGCGTGCTTGGTCGTCGACGAGGTGCAGACCGGGAACGGGCGCACCGGCAAACTCTACGCCTATATGAACTACGGGATCGAACCCGATATCGTCTCGACTGCGAAGGGTCTTGCGGGCGGGCTGCCGCTCGGCGCTACCATGCTCGGGGAAAAGGTCGAGAACGTCCTCGGCTTCGGAGACCACGGCTCAACCTTCGGCGGGAATCCGGTCTGTTGCGCCGCCGCCCTTTCCATCCTCTCGCGGATCGACGGCGAACTGCTCGACGGGGTCAAGCGCAAGAGCGACTTCCTCCGCACCGCTTTCCGAAACGCGAAAGGGATCGAGTCGGTCTCGGGGATGGGGCTGCTTCTCGGTCTGAAAACCGAGAAGCCCGCGTTCGAGGTGCTCGCCGCCTGCCGCGACCGCGGCGTCCTCTGCCTCTCGGCAAAGGATAAGGTCCGCCTCGCCCCCGCCCTGAACATCCCCGACGAACTCCTCGCCCGCGCCGCCGACGTTATCAAAGCCGTCTGCGCGGAATAAATCAACGCCGCCCGCGCCGAATCGGTGTGGACGGCTCATAACTTTTGCCGTCCGATTGCCGGACGGCAAAATCATAACGACCCCATCGGGGTCTCATCACTCATAACTCAACGCCCGCCGAACTTCCGGCGGGGGTTATATCGCGCGTCGCGCCGTGGGCGCCTCGCACCCCGCCAGAGCGCCCGCGTTTCTCCGTTTCCGAGACAAAACTCTCCGGCTCGTTCCTGTTTTCACAACTGTTTTTTTCCGCCGTTCTCCGAATGATGTGTTTACTCCGCGCTCGCTTTTTGGTATAATCAAATTGAAAACAGAAACGGGAGGACGAAAAATGAATATCGGTCAACAAATCGCAAAGTATCGGAAAGACAAGCGTCTCACACAGGAACAACTCGGCGAAGCCGTCGGGGTAACGAGCCGCACCGTTTCCAAATGGGAAACCGGACTATCTTTGCCCGACGTGGTTTTGATCCCCCCGATCTCCTCCGCGCTCGGGATTACCCTTGACGAACTTTTCGATATAAAACCGAAAGAAAAGCAAAAAGACCTCTCCGAAACAATCCGGGAGGCGGTCGCCGCCGCACTTGAAGAGAAGTTGCCCGACCTGCTTGAAGAAAACTTGGACGAATTGATGCCGTCTTATCTGAACAAACAGACAGGCGACGGATATTTTTTGACGGTTATCAGCAAAGACAAAAAACGAGTCAGCAGATTCACGGGACGCGGAATGGTGGAAAAGTGCAACATGAACGATCAACGCGACCATTATATGATTTGGTTAGGAGACGGTATGCCTTCGGTTGGCATTTATGATACCAACGACGAAGCGGTTTCAGTTTTGGAAAAAATGTTCAAAGCGTATAAGAACCGGGAAAAAGCAATAGAACTGTAAAAGCCGGAGTGACTGGATTCGACGCGCCCGCAAGCGGGCGCTACCAGCAATGTTCCGCCTGACGGGAGTAAAAAGACAACCACCACGGATGGCGGAACATCAGAGTTTCCGTCGCTCCGCGTCGGAAACTCGGCTGGTTCGAACACAACTCATTCAAGCAAACAGAGAGCGAGGGACTGGCGCCCCTCGCTCTCTGTTTGGTCGGAGTGACTGGATTCGAACCAGCGGCCTCTTGGTCCCGAACCAAGCGCTCTACCAAACTGAGCCACACCCCGGTATTCTTTTTTCGCAAGGTGTATTATAACACGGAAAAAAGGGTTTGTCAAGCAGAGAAGCACACAAAATCGAAGAAAAAGCAAATCCCCGGGCAAAGCCGGGAAGATCGGGAGCGCACCGAAGAGTTCCTCTTGCAATCGTTTCCGCTTTTTGCTATAATAGATCCGTACCGGCGGGGAGCCGGAAACCTTGAACTGTTCGGGGAAATAAGATGAAATACCTGATCGCGTCCGATCTGCACGGATCGGCAACCTATACGGAAATGCTGCTTGAAGCGTACGACCGGGAGCATGCGGACCGGTTGCTCCTGCTCGGGGATATCCTCTATCACGGGCCGCGCAACGACCTGCCCGACGGATACGCGCCGAAGAAGGTCGCGGAGCTGTTGAACTCCCGGCGGGGCGAGATCCTCTCGGTGCGCGGGAACTGCGAAGCCGAGGTCGACCAGATGATGCTGAACTTCCCCGTTTTGGCGGACTACTGCCTGCTTTCCGTGGGCAAGCGCACGGTCTTCGCAACGCACGGGCATATCTTCAACCGGGACAACCTCCCCCCGCTGAAAGTGGGCGACGTCCTGCTCTACGGACACACGCACGTCCCGCTAAGAGATACGGTTTCGGGGATCGTCTGCTTGAACCCCGGCTCGGTCTCGATCCCGAAGGAGGGGTCCCCCCGCGGCTATATGACCCTTGACGGCGGCGCTTTCCGCTGGATGACCCTTGCGGGCGAGGAGTACCGAACGTTTGTGCTTAAGTAAGACAGAGAAAGGAAACTACGATGGACTGGAACGCATTTCACGCATCCGTCCTGGAGGCGTATCATATTGAGGACGAGAAGACGGTCAAGACATTCGATCTCGGCAGCATCCGGGAGATCACGGCGACCGAACTGCTCTACGACGCACCGGACGGGACGGTCGGACGGATCGATCTTGCGGAATGTGAAGCGAACTTCGAAGCCGCCAACGGACCGTTGGTCAACCAATACGGCGAGAAACTCCGTTGCGTCGGCGGGCGTTGCTTCGGTCGCTTCCGTCAAGACCGCTCGTTTTACGAGTTTTTTACCGCCCCGCACACGCGGTTTTCGGTCACCTACCGTTACGGCCGCTTCGAGCGGTTTTTGAGAAAGATCGGTATTGATTGGTCTTTTCAGAAACGGTTCTCCGAGTTCTACGCGATACAAATGAAACTGAACGAATTTCATCTGACCGCGATCGACCTTAACTGATGCGAATCCGGTCGCACCCCGAAAGGAAGTGATCTTATGCTCGGCGCCATCGTCGGCGATATCGTCGGCTCGGTCTATGAATTCAACAATATCAAAACCAAGGACTTCCCGCTTTTCCGCGAAGACTGCTTTTTCACCGACGATACGGTGATGACCTGCGCCGTTGCGGAGGCGGTGATGAAGGGCGGCAAACCCGACGACTTCGTCGACGAGATGAAGCGGCTCGGGCGGCTCTACCCTGACGCCGGCTACGGCGGACGGTTCCTCGGCTGGCTGTTCTCCGACGACCGCGCCCCCTACAACAGTTTCGGCAACGGCTCCGCGATGCGCGTCTCCCCCTGCGGCTGGATGATGGACTGCGGCTTTGCGGCGCGGACGGGCGGCTTCCCTCACAACGGCTACGCGTTGGCGGAGCGTTCTGCCGCCGTGACCCACGACCACCCGGAGGGGATCAGGGGGGCGGGCGCGACCGCCTACGCCATCTTCCTCGCCCGCTTCTATTTCGGCGGGTGGCACCGGGACTACGAAGACCCGATCGACGACGATCCCGCCGAATGTAAAAAGCGGATCAAAGAAAACCTGGAGAGCCGCTTCGGCTACGACCTCTCGAAAACGCTCGACGAGATCCGCCCGACCTACGAGTTCAACGAGACCTGTCAGGACACGGTGCCGCAGGCGATTATCGCGTTTCTCGAAAGCACCGGTTTTGAGGACGCGATCCGCAACGCGATCTCGCTCGGCGGCGACAGCGACACGCTCGCCGCGATCACCGGAGCGATCGCCGAGGCGGCGTACGGGATCCCGGAGCCGATCGCGGTAACGGCGCTCTCGTACCTCGACGAGCGGCTCTTCGACGTCGTGAAACGCTGGTACGCCTACCGCGCGAAGTGGGAACACGACCGCGACTTCAGCGTGATGATGGATAAACTGCTCCGCCGCGACGAAAACCAAGCCGAAACCGAATAACGCTCCCAAACCCGATCCAAAATACGGATCGGGTTTTTGTTTTTGAAAAATTATTCGGAAACCCCTTGACAAATTATGTCGCATGCGATATAATTGAGGCGAGGTGATGAAAATGGACGACAGATACGAGGCGCTCCGCCTGCAGAATCAACTCTGCTTTCCGCTCTACGCGGTTTCCAATCTGATCACGCGGAAGTACCAGCCCCTGCTTGAAAAACTCGATCTGACCTACACCCAGTATATCGTGATGATGGTGCTGTGGGAAAAGGGACGGGTGAACGAAAAGGTCCTCTGCGAGGCGCTGTCGCTGAAATCCAACACGCTCGCTCCCCTGCTCCGGAAGCTGCGGGACAAGGGCTACGTCGACAAGGCGAAGGACGAGACCGACGAACGGAATCTCGTCATCACGCTGACCCCGGCGGGGGAAAGACTGCGCGACGCGGCGCTCCCGGTACCGGGATGTATCGCAAAGGAATTCCGTCTTTCGATCGAAGAGGCGTCGGCGCTCTACCGGATCCTCTACAAGATCCTCGACCAAGAAAAAGGGAAAAAGGAGAACGAACAATGAAAACCGAGATCCGTTTCTTTACGCGCTCCAAGAAGGGCAACACCAAAAAACTCGCGGACGCCGTGTCGGAAGCTCTCGGGATCGAGGCGCTTCCCGTCTCGTTCGACCTTTCGGAAAAGGTCGAACGTCTCTTTCTGCTCAACGCGATGTACGCGGCGAACGTCGATCCCGAGGTGACGGATTTTCTCGAGCGGAACCGCGACAAGATCGGCGAGGTCGTGAATATGAACACCTCCGCCTCGGGCAAATCGACCCGGAAAGCCGTCAAAAAAACGACCGACCGCCTCGGGATCCCCCTCTCGGAAAAAGAGTTCCATTGCGCGGCGTCCTGGATCTTCATCAACCGGGGCCGCCCCACCGAAGAAGACCTCTCCCGCGCGGGAGAATTCGCCAAATCGTTTGATTAAAGAAAAGGAGATAAAACCATGAAAACCGTTTACGATTTCAAAGTCAAGGACCGTCAGGGGAACGAAGTTGCTTTGTCCGACTACGCGGGCAAGGTGCTCTTGATCGTCAACACGGCGACCGGCTGCGGCTTCACCCCTCACTATGAGCCGCTGGAGGAGATGTACCGGGAACTCAAGGACAAGGGATTCGAGATCCTCGACTTCCCCTGCAACCAGTTCGCGGGGCAGGCGCCCGAGAGCGACGACGAGATCCACGAGTTCTGCACCGTCAAGTTCGGGACCGAGTTCCCGCAGTTCCGGAAGATCGACGTCAACGGCGACTCCGCCGATCCCCTGTTCGTCTATCTTGCGACCGAAAAACCCTTCGAGGGATTCGGCAAGGGGCTGAAGAACGCGATGCTGAACAAGTTCTCGAAGATGAACAACAAGAAATACGGCGACAAGGCGTATATCAAGTGGAACTTCACGAAATTCCTCGTCGACCGGGAGGGCAAGGTCGTATCCCGCTTCGAGCCGACTTTTGATATGAAAAAAGTAAAAGAAGCCGTCGAGAATCTTCTCTGATCTTCAAAAACAAAAAAGACTTGCGTTTCGGCAAGTCTTTTTTGTTTTGCGTGAGTCAAACCAGCGCCAGCACCCGGATCAGGAGCAGCCAGGCGGTGCCGTAGTAGATGCAGACCGCGACCAGGTCGTTGACCGTGGTGATCAGGGGACCCGACGCGACGGCGGGATCGACCCCGACTCTCTTGAAGAACAGGGGCGTGACCGTGCCGACCAGCGACGAGACCGCCATCGCGACCAGCAGCGCCGCGCCGACGCAGCCCGAGGCGGCGAACGAGAAGGTCCAGTCGTACTGTTTGACGTAGTGGATATACAACCCGATCAGAAGGAAGGAGCCCAGCCCGAGGATCAAGCCGTTAAAGAAGCCGACCCGCACCTCTTTCAGGACGAGAAGCGCCCGCTCCCTGAATTTGAGCGCGCCGTCCGAGATGACCCGGATGGTGACGGCAAGCGACTGCGTGCCGACGTTGCCCGCCATATCCAGGATCAGCGACTGGAAGCAGACGATCAGGGCGATCTGGCTGATGACTCCCTCGAACATCCCGATCACCGTCGAGACGGCGATCCCGAGGATCAAAAGGACGAGCAGCCACGGGATCCGCTTTCTTATGCTGCGGATGAGCGGCTCCTTCATATCTTCCCTGTCGGTCAGACCGGCGAGTTTCGCGTAGTCCTCGCCGAGGTCGGATTTGACCGCCTCGGTCAGGTCCTGCGCCGTGATGACGCCGATGACGTTCCCGTCCTTGGACGAAAGCACCGGGATCGAGTCCTCGGAATAGCCCCTCACGCGTTCGAGGTTGTCCGCGATGCTGTCGGTATCGTAGACCGACGGATAAGAGGTCATCACGAGCGATTCGAGTTTGGTATCCTGCCGCGCCACGATCAGGTCTTTCAGATCGATCGCCCCGCAGTACGCGCCCGCGTCGTCGGTGACGTAGAGCGTCGAGATATTGTCGTTGTCCGCCGCCTGCTCCACCAAGCTCTTCATCGCCTGCTTGACGGTCATATTCTCCCGGATCGTGACGTAGTTGGTCGTCATGATACTACCGAACTGATCGTCGTCGTAGGAGTGCAGGAGTTCGATATCTTCCTTCGCCTCGGGCTCGAGGAGTTCGAGGACCTGCTCGCGCTTTTCCTCGTCCATGTCCTCGAGGACGTCGACCGCGTCGTCCGCGTCCATTTCCTCGATCAGGTCGGCGGCGACGTCGGCGTCCATTTCCTCGAGGTATTCGCCCGCGTCCTCGGAGTACGCGAGGACCTCGGACATCGCCTCGTTGCCGAGGACGCCGCGCAGACGTTCGCGTTCCTCGGCGGTCATATCCGCCATCGCGGCGGCGATATCGTTATCGTGGTAGTCGCCGAGAGCTTCGCGCAGTTTCGCGTCGTCAGACACGGTGCGGATCAGGTTCAGGATCTCGGCGGGATAGTCGACCGGAGCCGGCGTTTCGGTCTCCTCCTCATCAGGGGGAAGGATCGGCTCGAGCTCCTCGCTAACCTTTTTGTTTTCGTTTTCCATCAAAAAACGCCTCCCTTCATTCGGGCGGCGTCCGCACGGAAAAGCGCGTCAGAGGAGCGTTCCCCCGGCGACCGCTGCGGACCCCGCGTTCAGATTGTTCCGGCATAACGGAACGGTGCTTTGTCGGTCTGTACCCGCGTCCATCCACGATCACCCCGCTTTCCTTTTTCCTGCCTTTATTGTACCACCCTTCGTCACTCTTTGTCAAGCAAAAAACGGCTCTGTTTCCGCTTTTTTCTTTTTGCACGATTGACAATCAAATAAAAGTCTGCTATACTCTTTTGTATAAAAACCGGATCGGAGATCCGGGGCAAGAAAGGGACCGCTATGGAAAGAATCTACGCCGCGGACGTAAAGGCGCATATCGGACGGGAGATCAAGGTGCAGGGGTTCGTCGAAAACCTCCGCAACGGCGCCGCGATGGCGTTCATCGTGCTGAAAGATATTTCGGGCAAAGTGCAGATCACGGTCGAGAAGGAGAAACTCCCCGGTCTCGTCCCCGTGATCGACGGTCTGACCCCCGATTCGGTGATCACCGTCACGGGCGTCGCCGTCGAAAACGAGTACGTCAAGATGGGAGGCGTCGAACTGATCCCGCGTTCGATCACGGCGGAGAGCGTCGCGGAGGCGCTCCCGATCGTGCGCAAAGATATCCCCGCGACCAAGAAGAAACAGGCGGTCGAGCGCAGTTCGATCGATCAGCGGATCGACTACAGGTGGATCGACCTCCGCACCGAGGAAAACCAGCTGATGTTCCGGGCGCAGACCGTGTTCGTCAACGCGATGCGGAAGTTCCTTTTGGACAAGAACTTCATCGAGATCCACACGCCGAAACTGATCGGCGCGGCGTCCGAGAGCGGCGCGGACGTGTTCGAGGTCAAATACTTTGACAGAAACGCCTACCTCGCGCAGAGCCCCCAGTTCTACAAGCAGATGGCGATGGCGGCGGGCTTCGAGCGCATCTTCGAGTGCGGACCCGTTTTCCGCGCCGAAAAATCCTTCACCAACAAGCACACCACCGAATTCACCGGTTTTGACCTCGAGTTCAGTTATATCGAGTCCTTCCGCGACGTGATGAAGATGGAGGAGGATCTGCTCGCCTACGCTCTGAAAGAGGTCAAGGAAAAGGTCGGAGACGAGATCGAGCAGCTTTTCGGGATCCCCGTGATCGTCCCCGAGGCCCCCTTCCCCGTCGTGAAACTCGCAGACCTTTACAAAGGATTGGAAGAAGACTTCGGCTATACCTGCCCCGACTCCGAGAAGGGCGACCTCACCACCGACGCCGAGCGGCTCTCCTACGAGTGGGTCAAAAAGCATTATAACCACGAATTCCTGTTCGTAACCGATTATTCCGCCGACAAACGCGCCTTCTACCACATGCGCGACGAGAACGGCGTGCCGATGGGCTACGACCTGATCTGGCGCGGCACCGAGATCACCACCGGCGCGCAGCGCGAACACCGCTACGAGATCCTGAAAAAGCAAGCGGACGAAAAGGGGCTGGGCGAGGACGTGAAGTTCTACCTCGAATTCTTCCGCTACGGCTGCCCGCCGCACGGCGGCTTCGGGCTCGGGGTCGACCGGCTGACCATGCTCTTGCTCGGATTGCATATCAAGGAATCGATGTTCCTGTTCAGAGGTCCGAACAGGTTGACTCCGTAAACGGCTGTTTTTCCCTTTCTTGGAAGAAAGGGAAAAAAGAACTTCAATAAGAATTGAAGTTAGCGGCACGGCTCGTGACTCGCCGTGCCGCAGTTTCATAAACGGGGCTTTGGTTGTGCGCTTTGCTTTTTGAAGGAGAAACCGGAATGAAAAAGGTCTTTACCGTCGCAACGTGGAATATCGGGCATTTCAGTATGGGAAGGCACAAGGTCTCCGATTTTTCGGACGACGCCTACGAAAGCGAATACGCGAAGTTTCGCGCCTATATCAACTCTCTCGGCGCCGATATTCTGTCGCTGAACGAGTACGGCGCTTTCTTTACGCCCGCGCACCCCGCGCGCGAACTGACGCGGGACTACCCGACGGCGTTTGAAGGCGCGCAGTACCGCTACAGCTGCAACGCGCTCTTTTCCAAACTCCCGCTCCAAAACGTCCGGCAAAACGCGTTCGTCTGCAACAAAACCGCCGTGATCTCGCACACCAAGGCGATCGAGGCGTCGGATTACTACTATATCACCGCCGAACTTCCCCTCGGGGAGGAGACGGTCGCGGTCGTATCGACCCACCTCGCCTTTGACGACAACCTCTACCCCGATACCGTCAACCTCGCGCAGATGGACGAGTTGATCGCGCGCTTTGAAAACGAAAAGCGCGTTTTGATGATGGGCGACTGGAACGCCTTTCACTACGAATACTTCGACCGCTTCAAGGACGCCGGCTATACGCTCGGCAACCCGGACGGCAAACTCATGACCTGTATCGGTTCGCGCACCGGCGGGCTCGAATGGCCGGTCGACAATATCCTCGTCAAAGGACTGTCGCTCTCCGACTTCCGCGCCCTCCCCACTTCCCTCTCCGATCACGTCGCGGTCGTCGCAACAATTGCGCTGGATTGACACGCGGATTTCAGCGCAGACCGAAAAACAAAAAGGGATTGGATTATAGATCTTCGGTGCTTTTCACTCTGTGCAAGATCCTTTCATAGCAAAATGCAATTAAGGTTGAAAAGCGTCCGCATCTGCGGGCGCTTTTCTCCTTTTTATCGTATTTTTGTTTTTCTATCCGCGTTCTCTTACTCTCGACGTACGATTGTACGCCTTCGGCGCGAGAACGCGAATTCTGCATCTGTCTCCGCGCGTCTCCTATAGTCGGAGCGGAGTGACCGGCACAGTCGGTTTTAAATGATACCAAAACGCCGCGCGTGCAAAGTTTTGCACGGGAGGCTCATAACTTTTGCCGTCCGATCACCGGGCGGCAATATCATAACTGCTCCGAAGGAGCATCATAACGTTTGCGCGGGGATCACTCCCCGCGCAAACTCATAACTCGGAGACGCTTCGCGTCATCTGATAATGTTGCCGGTATAGATCAAGTGCGCGTCTCCCGTCAGGATCACGTCTCCGTTCTCTTTCACGCGCACCGACAGGTCGCCGCCGGGAAGTTCGACCGTGATCTCGACGTCCTTCTTGCAGTACCCGTTCAAGACCGCCGCGACCGCGGCGGCGACGGCTCCGGTCCCGCAGGCGGCGGTCTCGCCGTTCCCGCGTTCGTAGACCCGCATCGAAAGCACCGTCGGGCTGACCACCCGGACGAACTCCGTGTTGACCCGTTCGGGGAAGATCGGCGCGTACTCGAACTGCGGACCCGTGACCGAAAGATCGATCTTTTCGGGGTGTTCGGTGAAGACCACGCAATGCGGGTTGCCGACCGAGAGGCAGGTGACGCGGTATTCGTTCCCGCCGATCTTCACCTTGCGGTCGATCACGGCGTCACCGTCGAGGGTGCAGGGGATCTTTTTCGGAGCGAGTTCGGGTCTGCCCATATTGACCCCGACCATCGTAACGTGACCGAACGAGGTGTGTAAGGTCAGTTCGCGGATCCCCGCCTCGGTCTCGACCGTCACGGAATCCCGTTTGACGAAACCGTTGTCGTAGAGGTACTTGCCGACGCAGCGGATACTGTTCCCCGCCATCACGCCGTCCGAGCCGTCGCGGTTGCAGATCCGCATCTTCACGTCGGCTTTGTCGGAGGGCAGCAGCACCACCATCCCGTCCGCCCCGATCCCGAAGCGGCGGTCGCAGAGTTCGACGGCGAGCGATTCCGCCCCGTCGAGCGGTGCTTTGGTCGCGTCGATCAGGATATAGTCGTCGCCCGACCCCTCCATCTTGGAGAAAGCGATGGTCCGTTTCTCTCGCCGCATGGCGTTGAGGTCGACGAGTTCGGTATTCTTCTCGGAATAGCCGCTCGCGATCACGTCCGCCATCGCGTTCGCCGTGTCGAGCGAGGTCAGGCACAGCACGCCGAGCGTCAGGGCTTTCCTGTGCAGGGCGATATACTCGGAGAGGGTCTCGTCGTAGAGCGCGCCGGTATAGACGATATAGTGGATCTTGCCCGAGTCGAGCAGTTTCCACATCCCGTCCTGCTCCCGGATGCCGGGTACGACGTTGACCGGTATGCCGAGCTGCCGGATGGTCTCCGCGGTGCCGGGGGTGGCGTAGACCGTCATCCCGAGGTCGCGCACCTTTCTGGAAAGTCCGATGATCTCGCCGTAGTCGTGGTCGTCCACGCTGATAAAGATCCCGGTCTCTCCCCCGTCGCGCGGGTTCTGGAGGCGGAAGCCCGCGGAGGTCATCCCCTTGAAGAGCGCCTCGCGGATGTTCTTGCCGATGCCGAGCACCTCGCCCGTCGATTTCATTTCGGGTCCCATATACGAGTTGGCGTCGGACAGTTTCCCGAACGAGAAGACCGGCACCTTGACCGTGACGTAGGGCGGCGCCTGGTAGAGCCCGGTGCCGTAGCCGAGATCGGCGAGTTTCCCGCCGGTCATCACGTTTGCGGCAAGGTCCACCATCGGCACGCCGGTCACCTTGCTGATGTACGGGACGGTACGCGAAGCGCGCGGGTTGACCTCGATCACGTAGAGTTCGTTTTCGTAGATCAGGTACTGGATGTTGACCAGCCCCTTGGTCCCGAGCGCGAGCGCCAGTTTTTCGGAGCATTCGACGATTTTTCCGATCATCCGGTCGTCGACCGAATACGGCGGATAGACGGCGATCGAGTCGCCGCTGTGCACGCCCGCCCGCTCGATATGCTGCATGATGCCGGGGATCAGCACGTTCTCGCCGTCCGAGATCACGTCGACCTCAAGCTCCGGTCCCATCATATACTTGTCGACCAGGACCGGATTCTCGATCCCGGTGGAGAGGATCCGCGCCATATACTTTTTGACCTCGGAGGCGGTATGCACGATGGTCATATTCTGCCCGCCGATGACGTAGGACGGACGGAGCAATACGGGATACCCGAGCGTTTCCGCGGCGGCGAGCGCCTCGTCGGTCGTAAGCACGCCCATCCCGCGCGGCCGCTTGATCGAGATCTTTTCGAGCAGACGGTCGAACCGCTCGCGGTCCTCCGCGATGTCGATCCCCTCCGCCGACGTGCCGAGGATCTTGACCCCCGCGCGGTCGAGGAAGGCGGTCAGCTTGATCGCGGTCTGCCCGCCGAACGCCACGACCACCCCGATCGGGTTTTCCGCCCGGATGACGTTCATCACGTCCTCGGGGGTCAGCGGCTCGAAATAGAGCCGGTCGGCGGTGTCGTAGTCGGTCGAGACGGTCTCGGGGTTGTTGTTGATGATCGCGACGTCGTAGCCGAGTTCTTTCAGGGTCCAGACGCAATGCACCGACGAATAGTCGAACTCGATCCCCTGCCCGATCCGGATCGGACCCGAGCCGAGGACGAGGATGACGGGTTTGCCCGACTTCTTGAAACTCCGCGCCTCGCATCCGTCGGCGTTCGGCACCGAGTAGAAATAGGGTTTGTCGGTCCCGAACACGGAGGCGCAGGTCTTGACGATACGGTAGCCGAAGGGGGTCTTGTGCGAGGGTTTGGTCCCCGACAGCCGCTCGAGCGCCTTGTCGGTGTAACCGAGTTCCTTCCCCTCCGCGAGCAGTTCTTCGGTCAGCCCGCCCTTGATCTTCTCCTCGTAGTCCGCGAGCCGTTTGATCTTGTTTAAGAAGTACGGGTCGATCGTCGTGATCCGATAGATCTCTTCGATCGGAACGCCCGCCTTGATCGCCTCGAACACGGTGAACAGCCGGCGGTCGTCCTGGTCGCCCAGCCGTTCGGTCACCGAACGCGCATCGAGCGGCGGGAGATTCAGCGTGTCCGCCCCGATCTCGGCTCCTCGGATCGCCTTCATCAGGGCGGCTTCGAAGGTCGGCGCGATCGACATGACCTCGCCGGTCGCCTTCATCTGCGTTCCGAGCCGTCTCGACATCCCGGCAAACTTATCGAAGGGGAACTTCGGATATTTGACGACGATATAGTCGACCGCGGGCTCGAATCCCGAGAGCGAATCGCCGGTCTTCGGGTTTTTGATCTCTTTCAGCGTATAGCCGAGGGCAAGCCGGGTCGTGACTTTCGCGATCGGATAGCCGGTCGCTTTTGACGCCAAAGCGGAACTCCGCGACACGCGGGGGTTGACCTCGATGACGGCGTACTCGCTGCCGTCGGGTTTCAGGGCAAACTGGCAGTTGCAGCCGCCGATGACCCCGATCGCCGCGACGATATCGAGCGCCGCCTGCCGGAGCATCGCAAACTCCCTCTCGGTCAGGGTCAGAGCCGGCGCCGCGACGATCGAGTCGCCGGTATGCACGCCGACGGGGTCGACGTTCTCCATCGAGCAGACCGAGACCGCCTCGCCGGTATTGTCGCGCATGGTCTCGAACTCGATCTCTTTCCATCCCGCGATGGACTTTTCGATCAGGACCTGCGTGATCGGGGACAGATCCAGCCCGGGACCCGCGATATCGACCAACTCTTCCGGGGTCGCGGCGATGCCTCCGCCCGTGCCGCCCAGCGTAAACGCGGGACGGACGATGACGGGATAGCCGATCTTCTCAGCGACCGAAAGGCACTCCTCGACGGTGTTCGCGATATCCGACGGCACGCAGGGCTGCCCGATCTTCTCCATCGTCTCCTTGAAGAGTTCGCGGTCCTCCGCGCGGTCGATCGCCGCCACGTCGGTACCGAGCAGGCGCACGCCCGCTTTCTTAAGAAACCCCTCTTTTTCAAGCTGCATCGCGAGGGTCAGCCCGGTCTGCCCGCCCAGCCCCGCCAAAAGTCCGTCGGGCTTCTCGCGGAGGATGATCCGTTTCACCGACTCGACGGTGAGCGGCTCGAGGTAGATCTCGTCCGCCAGATGCTTGTCGGTCATAATGGTCGCGGGGTTGGAGTTGACCAGGACCGTGTTGATCTTCTCCTCGCGCAGAACGCGGCACGCCTGCGCGCCCGCGTAGTCGAACTCGGCTGCCTGCCCGATCACAATGGGTCCGGAGCCGATCACCAGAACTTTTTTGATACTTGTATCTTTCGGCATAGTCTTTTTCGTCCCGTTTCAAAAATGTCGGATGTGGTTTTTACAGGGTCGCCGCCATGACCGCCTTGATGGTATGCATCCGGTTCTCCGCCTCTTGGAACACGAGCGACGCCGGGCTCTCGAACACCTCGTCGGTGACCTCCATCGCCTCGCGATGGAAGCGGTCGCACATCTCGCGCCCGATCGCGGTGTTCTTGTCGTGGTAGGCGGGCAGGCAATGCAGGAAGATCGCGTCCTTTTTCGCCGCCGCCATGACCGAGGCGTTCACCTGATAGGGGGCGAGCGCCTTCACGCGTTCGTCCCAGACCTCGACCGGCTCGCCCATCGAGACCCAGACGTCGGTATAGATCGCGTCTGCGCCCTGCGCGGCTTTGATCGGGTCGGTTTCAAACCCGATCGTCGCCCCGGTCTCTCCGGCGATCTTTTCGCAGGTCGCGATAAGATCGGCGGAGGGTTTGTACTCTGCGGGCGAGCAGGCGACGAAATGAAGACCCATCTTCGCGCACCCGACCATCAGCGAGTTGCCCATATTGAAGCGGGCGTCGCCGTAGTAGACGAGTTTCTTGCCGGCGAGCGTTCCGAAGTGTTCCCGGATCGTCAGAAAATCGGCTAAGATCTGCGTCGGGTGGAACTCGTCGGTCAGCCCGTTCCAGACCGGGACGGGCGCGTATTTCGCCAGCGTCTCGACGATCTCCTGTCCGAATCCGCGGTACTCGATCCCGTCGAACATGCTCCCCAGCACCCTTGCGGTATCTGCGATGCTCTCCTTGCGCCCGATCTGCGATCCCGACGGATCGAGATAGGTGACTCCCGCCCCGAGGTCGCGCGCCGCGACTTCAAAAGAGCAGCGCGTCCGGGTCGAGGTCTTCTCGAAGATCAGGGCGACGTTCTTGCCCTGACAGATCGCGTGGGGGATCCCCGCCTTTTTCTTTTGTTTCAGTTCCGCCGCCAGATCGATCAGATACGCGATCTCGTCGGGGGTAAAGTCGAGCAGTTTCAGAAAATCCCTGCCCTTCAGACTGATATTCGCCACCGTTTTTACCTCGCTTACAATACTTTGGAAAGGAACGACTGCAGCCGTTCGCTCTTGGGATTGCCGAAGACCTCGGCGGGAGTTCCCTCCTCCGCGATCACGCCTTCGTCGAGGAAGATCACTCGGTTCGACACCTCGCGGGCAAATCCCATTTCGTGGGTCACGACCACCATCGTCATCCCCGATTCGGCAAGTTCCTTCATCACGTCCAAGACCTCGCCCACCATTTCGGGGTCGAGCGCGGAGGTCGGCTCGTCGAAGAGCATCACGTCGGGCTCCATACAGAGGGCGCGGACGATCGCCACCCGTTGTTTCTGCCCGCCCGAAAGCTGGTTGGGATAGGACGCGGCGCGGTCGGCAAGCCCGACGCGGGCAAGCAGCGTCATCGCCTTCTCTTCCGCCTCTTCTTTGGTGAACTTTTTGAGCATCACGGGCGCGCAGGTCAGATTCTCCAGCACCGTCATATGCGGGAACAGGTTGAACTGCTGGAACACCATCCCCATCTTCTGCCGGTGCCGGTTAACGTCGGTCTTCTTGTCGGTCAGCTCGTCGCCCTCGAAGACGATCGAGCCGCCGTCGGGCTTTTCGAGCAGGTTCAGACAGCGGAGAAAGGTCGATTTTCCGGATCCCGACGGACCGATGACGCAGATGACGTCCCCGCGGTCGATCTCGACGTCGATCCCGCAGAGGACCGGAACGCCGCCGAACCGTTTTTCAAGTCCCGTCACGGTGATCAGTTTTTCCGTCCAGTCGAACGCCGCGTTATTCACGCCGTCCGGCAGTCCGCTTTTATCAGTTGCGTTTATCACTTTTCGCCAGTTTCCTTTCAAAGACTTTGAGCAGCCGCGTCAGCCCCACGACCAGGACCAAGTAGACCAGCGCGACCAGCATCAGCGGGTTGATCGCGTCGAAGGTGTTGTTGCGGACGAGGTTGCCCGCGCGGGTCAGATCGATCACCGCGACGTAGCCGGCGACCGAGGTCTCTTTCAGCAGCGCGATCATCTCGTTGCCGATGGCGGGCAGGATGTTGCGGATCGCCTGCGGAAAGACGATCTTCCGCATCGCCTGCAGTTTCGACATCCCGAGACTGCGCCCCGCCTCCATCTGTCCCTTATCCACCGCGTTGATCCCGCTTCGCACCACCTCCGCCATATAAGCGCCCGAGTTGATGCCGAAGGTCAGGATCGCGACCGGAACGCCCTCGGCGCCGGTCATCACGATAAAATAGAAGATCAGGAGCAGAACGACCACCGGGATCCCGCGGATGACCGTGACGTAAAAGTCGCAGATCACTTCCACCGCTTTCATCGAGGGGACCCCCTCGGAGAAGTATTTGGCGATCGCGATCACCGACCCGATCACGACCCCGATCAGAAGCGCGCCGAGCGTGATGATGATCGTGTTCTTGAAGCCGTTCAGGATCAGCTTATAGTGTCCCGACGCGATGAAGGTCTCGTGGAGTTTTTCAAACCAACTCATTCGGAAAAACGATTCCTTTCGTTCATATCAAAAAAGCAGAAGAAAGGGTCCGCCGAGAATCGGCAAGGACCCTTTCCCGGGCAAAGAGGTACGCTTACTTCGCGCTCGAAGGAGCGGTGTACGGAGCTTCGTACTTGGCGAACAGCCCCGCGATCGTGCCGTCGTCCAGCAGCCCTTTCACGATCTTGTTGATCTCTTCGACGAGGGTCTCGCTGCCGAAGGCGAACGCGAAGGCGTAGGGCTCGGTGGTCATCGCCTCGGAGAGGATGACCAGCTTCTCGCTGTCGGCTTTCCCCTCGTTGTATTCCTTCACCATCGCGGCGGCGGTCAAGTCGTCGATGACCCACGCGTCGACGTTGCCGTTCAGGAGCGCCTGTTCCGCGTCGCTGTTGGCGGTAAACGCCAGAACTTCGTAGCCGTTACCCATGCAGAACTCTTCCGCGGTGGTGCCGGACTGCGCAGAGACCTTCTTGCCGGAGAGGTCCGCCTTGCTCTGGATGGCGCTGCCCGCCTTCACGACGATCGCCTGCGCCGCGAGGCAGTAGGGATCGGTGAAGAGCATATTCTTCTGACGCGACTCGGTCACGGTGATGCCGGACATACCGCAGTCGAACTTGCCCGCGGTCACGCCGGGAAGCACCGAATCGAAGTCCATCTGCTTCAGGGTCAGCTTCACGCCGAGCTTCTCGCAGATCTTCTCGAGGATCTCGACCTCGATCCCGACGACCGTTTCACCGTCGAGGAACTCAAACGGCTCGAAATCGGGGGAGGTGGCGACGACGAGCTCGCCCGCCTTCTTCACTTCGTCGAGCGTCTTTCCCTTCTTCCCGCAGGAGGTGAAGGCGAAAACACAAACCAGGACCATCAGGGCGGCAAGCGCGAATGAAAGCAGTTTCTTCATAATATCAAATCCTTTCTTTTGTCGCGATCGGCAGTTTTTTTGCACCGATCCTGTTTGACGTGAATAATTATACACCATCTTGCAGACGATTGCAACCCCTTTTTGCAAAAATGCGTGATTTTCTGCCCTTTGCCCAGTTTCGGACAAGCCCCGCCGCACGGTTTTTGTATAGGTTGACGGATAATTATGCGTTTCAGGGTCGTTCGCGCGGTCTCCCCGACCGGCAGACGGACGGATCCGGGCGCTCGCCGGGGCGCTCCGCCGCCGCGTTCCGCTCCGCGGAGAGCGACCCGCTTTATACAGAGATCGCGAATATTCCGCATAAATAATCATCCGCCGGAATAAAAACTTCCCGGCGGGTTTTCCGCCGGGAAAAGGTTATTTGTCGATCTCGTCTTCGGGAAGACCCTCGTTTGCGCCGTCCTCGTCCTGCGAGCCGTCGCGGATCGAGATCCCGCAGCCGCCCGAACGTTTGACCCGATAGAGTTCACGGTCTGCGTATCGGAACAGATCGCGTCCGTTCCCCTCTCCGCCGAAGGCGACGCCCACGCTGATCGACGCGGACGGGATCTCGTCGGAGGAAACGCGCATCTCGGCGTTGACGGCGGCGATCTTTTCACGGATCATCGCGCTGCTCTCGACCCCGGCGTTCCACATAATGACGGCGAACTCGTCGCCGCCGATCCGGCAGATCCGGTCGTCGGAACGGAAGGAGGCGGACAGTATCTCGGAGAGTTTCCGAAGGATCCGGTCGCCCGCGTCGTGGCCGTAGGTGTCGTTGATCTTCTTGAATCCGTCCAGGTCGACCAGCACCAGAGCGTTCTGTCCCGCCGCCGCGCTGTCCAGATACCGGTCCAGCCCGCTGCGGTTGAAGATGCCGGTGAGATAGTCGTGCGACGCCTTGAACGCGAGCCGTTCCTTGCTCTCTTTGCTGGCTTCGAACATCCGGTTGTAGGTCGCGGCGAAGAAGCGGTATTCGTAGGCGCCGCCTCCCGGCGGGATGGGCTGTTCGGTGCGGACCAGCCGCTCGGCGCGGATCAGAGGATGGAAGACCAGAAGCGAGGTCAGAACGACCAGCAGCGCCACCGCCGCGATGATCAGAATGATCAGGATCTGTTCGAGAACGACCAGCGTGCGCAGCTGTTTCGCCTGGTTCGCCTGCTTCTCCTGCAGATGGTCTTCAAGCCCTTCGAGACACCGGTTGACCTGACCCGTGATCTCGGCTTTCGTTTGTTCGTAGGGGAGATCGTAGACCAGTTTGCGCGACTGATCCAACTGTTCCTCTCTCGTCATCGCAAGCTCGCTTTCGGGCAGGACCACGTCTCGGATCACGCCGGGGTATTGCGAGAGGTCCTCGCCGTCCAGCGTCTCGAGCCGCAGGCGCATCGCGTGATACTCGACCTTCATCAGTTCTTTGGACCCGTTCACCGCTCGCTCGAGCGCGTCGTAGAGATCGGTCCCGGCGAAATGCTTTTCAAGCGTGGCAAGACCCTTTTCCCTGCGCTGCGTTACGTCCGCTTCCTCGAAATACAGGTCAAGATACTGCCGCATCCCCGAGCCGACGTAATAGCGGACGTGTTCGGTCAGATAATCCGACGCGTTCTGGATCTCCTCGGCGCCCTCGCGGCATTCCAAAAACGCCTCCGAAGTGCGGCGGAGCGAATTATATCCCGAGATCGCGAGGAAAGTCGTCACCAGCATCAGAACGGCGATCCCGAGCGTCAGCCCGCCCAGGACGTAGTTCATCAGACGGAGCCGGATCCCACCCGTCGCCTTGTCCTTCTTCATGATTGCTCTTCCTTAATATTTTATTGCGGTTTTTTTAAGGTTCGCCATCGGGTCGGTATTGGGAGTCTCTGCTTTGGTTACAACAATATGTCATTATAGCACGTTTTTCGGGAAAATGCAACCCCCCGCGACGGGATCAGCCGTTCTCCGCGCCGCCCGGGGTGTAATCGGTGCCGTCGTCGTACCCGCGTTCCCGCCGGACGAGCCCGTAGATCCCGAAGCCGAGCAGCAGCACGCCCGCCCCGCCGAAGATCAGGGGGAGCAGCAGCCCGTTTTTCGCGTAAGTGAACTTGTGCGGATCGTCCGGCAGATAGAGGACGGGAACGATCTTTCCCTCGTAAAAACCCGACTGATAGGCGTCGAGTTCCCCCGTGATCTCCTCCCCCTCCGCCGTTTCGAAGCGCACCGTCACGGTGTGGTCGGTGTCGTCGTCGAAATAGGTGGTCTCGATCCCGACGATCTCGGCGTCGGCGCGGACGCCCTCTCCGCGGTACCGCACCGTCCTGACCCAGACGAAAACCGAGACGGCAAGAAACAGGACGCCTGCGACGATCACGAGGATCGCGCTCTTTTTGGTCAAGCGATTCATAGTATACCCTCCGACGTCGTTTTTCAAAGATTACTTCAGCACGCGGCGTATGATCCGGAGCTGCATCCGTTTCGGCAGGATCCCGAGCAGACGGAGCCACGGGTTGCGGTTGAGACGGTAGACCGGCTTCGGTCTCTTCTTCACAAGCGCCCGCAGCACCGTTTTCGCGAGTTTCTCGGGCGGGACCTTCCGGGCTTCGACCCGCTCGACGATCTTTTTGAATCTCGCGGCGTTGACGGGATAGAGTTTGGTCGAATCGCAGAAACGGTCGAGCGCCGCGGTCGAACAGGGGAGCATCCCGGTATCGACCGCCCCCGGACGGATCGCGACGACGGGATAGCCGAGCAGCTGCAGTTCCATCCGGAGCGCGTCGGCGTAGCGGTCGAGCGCCGCCTTGGTGATCGCGTAGATCCCGGTGAAGGGCAAGGGATCGAGCGGGGCGAGTTCGCTCGTGACGATCACCACCCGCGCGCCGGGATTGAAGTACGGGAGCGCGAGCCGGTTGACCCGGTACGCCCCGAACAGATTGACGTTGAAAATGCGGAGAAAGCGTTCCTCGTCCATTTCGACGAGCGAATCGAGGTCGTAGAGCCCCGCCGCGTGGATTACGCCGTCAAGCCCGCCTTCCCCCGCCGATCCGATCGCAAGTTCGAGCGAGACGGGGTCGGTCACGTCCGCCTCGATCACGTTCCACGGGGTCCCCTCGTCCGCTTTTTTGAGGTCGATCCCGATCGGCTGATCGCCTGTTTCAAAGAGCAGGCGGCAGATCGCCCTGCCCATCCCGCCGTTCGCCCCGGTCACAAGATACCGCGCCATAGCGCCTCCTTTTCGGATCAGTTTCCGAGATCCCAGATCTTCGTTCCCCACGCGGGATCGGTTTTTCTCGAGATCGCACCCCCGACGACCGGACGGACCTCGATCTCCGCGGTGACGAGCACCCGCGCCTCCCCGAGATGCCCTCCCGCCGTTTCGTGCCTTCCGTTTTCAACGGAGCAGAACAGGGCGTGCGTATGCTGCGCGAGCCCCCCGTTCCCGTCGCCCGTCACGTCGCCCCAAAGCGAGACGAGTTCGAGCATCCCCGAGAGCGTTCTGCTCCCGTAGGTTTTGTTTTCGGGATCGAAGGTCTTGATCTCCGCAAGGTCGCAGCCCCCGAGCCCCGAAAAAACCGCGGATGCGATTTTTTCGGTGCGGCAGAAGTCGAGGACCGACGCGATCACAAGGTCGCCGCGGTCAAGCCGCAGATAGCCGACTCCGTTATAGATCCGGTATTCCATCGTTTTGTCCTTCCTGTTCTTCTACGGCAAGAACGAGCGCCCCGTCCCCCGCAAAGACGACGGCGAGGACCCCCGCGGCAAACGCGGCGATCCCCACGGCTTTCTTCGTGCGGTTTCGTTTCATATCCGTTCTCCCCCGCGGGAGCGTCCTCCCGGCGTTATTTCTCGATGCGTTCGAGTTTGACCTCGATCTCGGGCGTGCCGTAAGCGGGGTCGAAGAGTTTCGCGATATGCGACGCGTACCAATCCCTGATCTCGGCGTCCGACATCTCGCACTTCTCTCCTTTGGTTTTGATCTTCACGGTGACGATCTGTTCTTCCATTTCGTTTCCCTCCCGTTTGTCCGGCGGCAGGATCGCCGCCAATTTGCGTTTCAGTTCTTCGTAGCGGAGCCGTTTTTCCTCTATCCCGAGGTGCGTCTCGCGGAACTGCTCGGGACAGCCGCCGTAATCGAGCGGCGTTTGGAACTGTTCGCTCGTCAGGTCGAATACGCGATCCCCGACGGCGTTGAAACAATGGTAATTCCCGTCGGGGAGCGGCACGCCGTACACCTTTCCGCCGTAAATATCCTGCATAAGGAAGGCGGTGATCGTGCATTGCCCCAGGATCTTGTTATCTTCCGACCATTCGTCCCGCATCCGGCTCGCGCAGGTCTTTCGGCACCACACGCGCGAGAGCAGGTCGTAGTAGTCCCGCGGCGTCAGCCCCCGGGCGTCCCGCAGGTCCGCCGTCTCCCAACCGTAAAAACGGTATTCTTTCCCGTTCTTCATATCTTCCTTTCGTCCCGCCGTCCGAAAAGCGGGCGCGGGCATTCCTTTGCGCCCGCGCCTATATTATATATTCTTTTTCTTTGTTTGTCAAATTTCCGGTATCTTTACCGCGTCGAACCACGTCCGGTACGCCGCGAGGATCGACGAGAGATCCGGGTAGACCGTGCGCAGTTCGGGGCGCCACATATTCTCCCATTCGAGGGACAGCACGCCGTTGTAGCCGCGCTTTTCGAGCAGTTCGAGCGAGCGGCGAAGCGGGACCTCGCCCTCCCCGACCTTGGTATAGATCATCCCGCCGTCGGGATCGTCCTTCTTTTTCACGCCGTCCTTGATATGGACGTGAACGGTCTTGTCCCCGAGATACGCGTCGGACTCGTCGACCGGCTCCCCGTGCTCGTACGAATGGAAGATATCCCAGATCACCCGGACCGAATCGCTGCCCGCGGCGTTCACCGCCCGCATCACGTCTTTCGCCCGCGAATAGGTGCCGTGGGTCTCGATCCAGAGGTCGGCGGGATAGCGTTCCGCGACCCGCGCGGCGTCTCTGATCGAGCGGATGATCCCCTCCTCGTTCTCGGTCTTCCCCTCCGGCACGCGGAGCGCCGAATGACCGAGGAAGACGCGCACGCCCTTCGCCCCGATCACAGCCGCCCGCTCGAAGACGGGGGTCAGTTTTTCGTTCAGATCCGGGCGGTAATCGGTCAGCGCCAGCCCCATCCCGATATCGGAGGCGGCAAGCCCGTTCTCTTTGAGCGCCGCCGCCAGTTCGGGGAGTTCCGCGTCGGAGAGCCCGAAGGGACGGTCCTCGCGGTCAAGCCGTATCTCGACCGCCTTCATCCCGGCGTCTGCTCCGACCGACAACACTTCCCGCCACGGGAGGTCCGGGCAGGCGATGGTACTGAATCCGAGCGTGGTTTTCATTTCGTTCCCCTTACATTTTGGTCATGCGCGACGAGACGTCGCGGGAGATCTCCAGCGGCAGATCGGTCTCCCCGTCGAAGAAACGCACCATCTGTTTCGCCAGCTCCATCGTGCCGTATCCCCTGCGGTCCATCGTGGGTCCGCCCATGTGGGGGATGCAGTAGACGTTCGGGAGGGTGCGCAGCGGGCTGTCCTTTGCCAGGGGTTCCTGGTGGAAAACGTCGAGCATGATGCGGATGCGTCCGCGCTTCGCCTCGTCGAGCAGAGCCGCCTCCTCGATCACCGCGCCGCGCGAGGTGTTGAGCAGGAGCGCCCCGTCCTTCATCTTCGAGAGTTGCTCCGCGCCGATCAGCGCCCGGTTCTCCGCGTTCAGAGCGGAGTGGATCGAGACGATATCGCATTCCGCGAACAGGTCGTCGAGTTCCATCATCGTGATCCCGTACTGCTTGCGGTACGCCTCGTCCGGGGCGTGATGCGAGAACAGCCGGATGTCGCAGCGGAACGCGTGGAGCAGCGGGATCAGGTAGCGGGTGATGGTGCCGAAGCCGAC